>CALFYE010000340.1 GCA_937952145.1 uncultured Myxococcales bacterium | reverse complement strand
TGAGCACTGCGACCGGGCGCCCGCTGTCGGCGTCCCACACCCGCGCCGTCTTGTCATCGCTCGCGGTGACGATGCGGCGACCATCGGGGCTATACATCGCGCTCAGGACATGGTCCCCGTGGCCGTTGAGCACTGCGACCGGGCGCCCGCTGTCGGCGTCCCACACCCGCGCCGTCTTGTCCTCGCTCGCGCTGACGATGCGGCGGCCATCGGGGCTATACGTCGCGCTCATGACCCAGGCCCCATGGCCCTTAAGCTCCGCGAGCGGACGCCCGCTGTCGGCGTCCCACACCCGCGCCGTATCGTCAGAGCTTGCGGTGACGATGCGGCGACCATCAGGGCTATACGTTGCGCTCACGACGCGGTCCCCATGGCCCTTAAGCTCTGCGAGCGGACGCCCGCTGTCGGCCTCCCACACCCGCGCTGTGTTGTCATCGCTCGCGGTGACGATGCGGCGACCATCGAGGCTATACGTCGCGCTCACGACGCGGTCCCCATGGCCCTTAAGCTCAGCGAGCTGGCGCCCGCTGTCGGCGTCCCACACCCGCGCCGTCCTGTCCAGGCTCGCGGTGACGATGCGGCGACCATCGGGGCTATACGTCGCGCGAGAGACGACGGCCCCACCGCCCGTAAGCGTCGCGACCAGGCGCCCGCTGCCAGCCTCCCACACCCGCGCCGGCTTGTCATCGCTCGCGGCGACGATGCGGCGGCCATCGGGGCTGTATGTCGCGCTCGCAACGCTGGCCCCATGGCCCGTAAGCTCTGCGAGCAGGCGCCCGCTGTCGGCTTCCCACTCCCGCGCCGTATTGTCCTCGCTCGCGGTGACGATGCGGCGACCATCGGGGCTATACGTCGCGCTCAGGACGTGGTCCCCATGGCCCGTAAGCTCTGCGAGCAGGCGCCCGCTGTCGGCCTCCCATACCCGCGCCGTATTGTCATCGCTGGTGGTGATGATGCAGCGACCATCGGGGCTATACGTCGCGCTCAGGACGATGTCCCCGTGGCCCTTAAGCTCAGCGACCGGGCGCCCGCTGTCGGCGTCCCACACCCGCGCCGTCCTGTCCCAGCTCGCGGTGACGATCCGGCGACCATCGGGGCTATACGTCGCGCTCCAGACGCTGTCCCCGTGGCCCGCAAGCTCTACGAGCGGGCGCCCGCTGTCGGCATCCCACACCCGCGCGGTCTTGTCATCGCTGACGGTGACGATCCGGCGACCATCGGGGCTATACGCCGCGCTCAAGACTCTGTGCCTATGGCCATTAAGCACTGCGAGCGGGAGCCCGCTGTCAGCCTCCCACACCCGCGCCGTATTGTCCGAGCTGGCGGTGACGATCCGGCGACCATCGGGGCTGTACGTCGCGCTCCAGACGCTGGCCTTATGGCCCGGAAGCTCTACGAGCAGGTGCCCGCTGTCTGCCTCCCACACCCGCGCCGTAAGGTCCTCGCTCGCGGTGACGATGCGGCGACCATCAGGGCTATACATCGCGCTCTCGACGCTGGCCACATGGCCCTTGAGCACTGCGAGCGTGCGCCCGCTGTCTGCCTCCCACACCCGCGCCGTATTGTCCCTGCTTGCGGTAACGATGCGGCGACCATCGGGGCTATACGTCGCGCTGACGACGCTGTCGCGATGGCCGCGCAGCACACCTTTCGGCGCACCGGCTGCGTGCAGCGCGCTAGTTAGCAAATCGGGCAATGCCGAATCTTGGACGTCCTTCTCCTGGATCTCCTGTGCCCGGTGTAGCCACAGGAGTCCCTCGCTGGGCTTCCCAAGCTCAAAGAGAAGCTGGCTTCCTCGCTCTACATAGCTTCCAAGGAGCCGCCGCTTGGCTGTCGTCGCTTCGCTGTCCGCGCGCCGCGTCTGCTCGTTGGCCTTGTTCCGCTCGCGGAATGCGAACCAAGTCAGGCCGGACAAGCCGGCGATGATTAGGCAGGGGACTGCGATCCAGAGGTTCCGGTAGAAGCGGCGGCGGCGCTCGCTTTCTTCGATGAACGAATCCTCCAGCGCGTTGAAGCGCTCGGGCACTTTCTTCCTGAGGTCCACGAGCTGCGGCAGTCGAGGGTTTCCGGCCCACAGGTGGTCGGCCTTGCATTCGTGCTGTGCCCAGGTGGCTGCTTCCTGAGTCAGCAGGCGCTGCAGCGGGATCGTTTCCTGTTCCTGTTTGATGAAGGTCCAGAGCTGCGGCCAGCCGAGGACCAGCTTGTCGTGGGCGGGCTCGACATAGGGGGTGCCTTCGTTGTCGGTGCCGGAGACCACGAGGCGCGCAGCTTTGAGGCGAGTAAGGACGGTCTCTTTTCTGGTTTCTTCGGGCTGGCCGTCGCGATGGCGTAGCTCAGCAAGCGGCACGCGGCGGCGCGCGACTTCGCCGGCTTGCAGCGACACCATGCGCAGCATCACGCGGCACAGGGTTTCCTGATGTGGCGCATCCAGGCTGCGATAGATCTCGTCGGCCCTTTGGCTCAGTGAACCGGCGACGCCGCCGAGCTTCTGATAGTCCTGCTGGGTCAGCAGGCGGTCGCTGCGGGCACTGCGCACGTAGGCGCGGTAAAGCTCGCTCATGGTGAACGAGAGCAGCGGTAGGGCGCCGGGCATCTCGGCGACTTCGTCGACCAGCTGATCGACCAGAGACGGGGGCTCGAAATACAGCACGCGCTCGCTGGCTGGGCCTTCGATGACCTGACGCAGCTCCGGACGGCTGAGCGGACGCACGAAGAAGCGCACCTGGGCGCCGGGTTTGGGAGTAAGAAGCGCGGAAAAGTGCGGCTCAAAGTCGGAGCGCAGGGTCATGACGACGCGCAGGGGGCCGGCGTGTTCCGAGAGCGCGAGGAAGAGGCTGTCCAGGAACTTCTGTTGCTCGGCAGGGTCGGCGCCCATGGTCACCAGCTCTTCAAGCTGGTCGATGCACAGGAGCAGCTTTTTTTCGGGGTTGTGCGCTCGCCAGGTGGTCACGGCGGCAGCCAGAGCGGGCGCGGTCGGCGTGCCGAGCGCAGCACAGAGCGATGCGAGGGCGGACAGGGGCCGATTGCCCGGACGGACCGGGGGCGGCACGAACCAGTCCGGCGAGGGCCGCAGCCGTCGGATCACACCGACCCGCACCAGGCTGGACTTGCCGCTGCCCGACACACCGCTGACCACGGTCAGGGGCTCGGTGCTGACCTGCTTGTTGAGGTGCTCGATGGCCTCGTTCCGACCGAAGAACAGTGCGGCGCGCGCCTCGTCGTTTTCGTCGTAGGGTTCCAGGCCGCGGTAGGGATTGTTTGCTTCGGTGAGCGCAAGCGCGGACGGCAGCGCGATGGGGCGGCCGGGAGTCAGGAAGATGAACTGTCCTTTTTCTCGTCCGTCGAGCGACCACAAGAGAGGCTTCTGCAGCGCACGGCCGAGCTGATGTTCGAGCCGCGAAAACGCGCTTTCTAGAAAGACATGCAGCTCGTTGGCGACGATGACGCCGTCGGGATGTCCTGCGACGGGGAGGTCGGCCTCGCCGCGCAGGCCGCGACACAAGGCCGCCGCGAACGGAGAGTTATCATCCTCGGCGCCGCGCCGCCCGAGGTTCCCGCCCGCCACGGTATCCAGCGCTCGCTCATCGGAGGCGGCCGAGGTGATGACCTGCCAGGCGGGGTCACGCAGGTAGCGCTCGTACCGTTCGCGGTACAGCGTCGCCGGTCGCGCCCGGATGCTGCGCGTCCGAGACCAGCTGAAGGCCCCAGCAAAGCAGCAGTCGAGCAGCAACAGCAGGTGCTTACAAGCCAGCCCCGACAGCAGCGCCTGAACTTCCGCCATGGGCAAGAATGTGCCCGGATCGTCTTGCTGGGCGTCCTGAGGAATCAGGAATCCTTGCGGACCACTGGCCTCCTGCTCTTTGTCGTCGGCGATTCCGTGCCCGGCGAAATAAAGGAGCAAGCGCGTGTCGCTTGAGACCTCGCCCGGAAGCCGCGAGAGCACGCTGCGCAGCCCGGCCAGGGTGGCTTGCTCATCGAGGACCAAGCGGACCTCATAGCCGTGCAGATCAGCAAGCACCTGCGCAACGGACTGCACATCCCGCACGGCATTGCGCAGCGGCGGAATCCCGCTGCCCTTCCGATAGTCATTGATGCCGATGAGGAGGGCGAGGCGGCGTCCTGTGGGCTGCTCGAAGGGGATGGGAACCGACAAGGCAGTCATCTCCGATAAGCCAAGGTACTCGGCTTGCAGACGAAATGGCTATGGCGTCGCTGGCTGCGCGCGCTCACGTAGGCTGCGACCAGCCGAGGTATCGACGCAGAATCGGTGTGATCTCAGCGGCGATGGCGGCCTGGGTGTGCGCCCGCGGATGCCGAAACGACCACGCGGCGAGGCGATGGGACAGGATGCGGGGATCCTGTGCCTGGAGCTCAGCGAGGGCTTGCCGGAATGCGCGTCGCAGGGGGAGCGAGGCCAGGCTGCCGTGCATGCCGCCGGTCAGGCAGAGGATGAGGCTGCGGGGATAGCGACGACGCACGGCGCGCACCAGGCGGACGTAGTCGGCGGCAAAGGTGGCGGGGAAGGCGTCGCCAGCGCGCTGGCTGACGAGGACATCGTTGTGGCCCAGAAGGATGATCACGGCGTCGGGCTGGAAGGCATCGGGCGGCTCCACCGGACTGTCGGCCCGCGGCAGCTGACGGTCGAAGAGGTCGTGGGCGACGAAGGGCACCTGGCTGCGACGGACCCCCAGGCCACTTACGGCGATGGCGCGATGCTGCGCCGAGAGCGCATCGGCCACCCGCGCTGCGTACGAGAGACGGTGGCAGTGACGCAGGCGGCTTCCCCAGTCCTCGGCCCCGTCATCCAGCACGCAGGCACCGACGGTCATCGAGTCGCCGATAAACTCCAGCCGACGTGAAGGCAGCGCGGCCGGTGGCAAGAGCCCGCCCCCCGCTGCGAGCTCGATGGCGCGTACCTCGACGGTGCCGGCGGCGGCTTCGGTGCGCTTCTGCAGGCGCAGCTGGTGTGGACGATTTTCAAGGCCGGTCAGCGTGTAGCGCCGCCAGGCATCACGATCGGGGGACAGCAGGCTGCGCTGGTCGTCGATCCAGATATCGAAGTGCACCTCGCCGATGGTGCGCAGCTCTAGCGTCAGGCGGGTGGCGTGAAACTGGGCCCGTAGCTCGCTGCCTGGCCACGACAGCAGCACCCCGCCTTCAGGCCCCGGCGAGTCCGACCCGACGGGCAGGCGGCCCAGGCTCAGCACGCGGGGATCGGGCAGGGCGATGCGCACGGCCGACGCTTCCTTTGCCGCTGCGGGCTGCCATAGCTGCCGGGTCGCCAGATCGCGGGCTAGCTGCAGTCGATCGGCGGGCTGCAGGCGTCCCAAGCAGCCCGAAAGTACGATGAGCAGCGCGAGAGCTGCCCATACCGACTGACGGCACATCCAACCCACCCATGACTGCTGACAGACCTGCGGCAGCACCTTGTCCCCTCGCTGGTGGCCGCGGCCTAGCTGGCGGCCTGCTCGACATCATCGAGCACATCGAGGCCAACTGACCAGCGCCCGGCGTGCTCTGCGACCTCGGTGAGCGGGCTGGATTCGCGTCTCCCTCTGGGATACGCTGCCGAGCGCATGTCGGGGCCCCAGGCGCCACAGACGTCTCCGCGACCACAGCGCAGGCTACGCTACGCCTGGGGCGCGGCGTGGCCAACGCTGGCGGGGGTGTTGGCGGTCGTCGCTCTGTATCTATTGCTGTTCGGCGCGGACTTCCTGTTGGGCATCGATCTGCGGGTCTTTGGGGTCTACGACGCCGATACGGAGCGCTTCGCGCTTTCGCGCTATGGCCGGGACATTCTGTGGCATCAGCTAGGCGTGCTTGTGGCCTACGCTGGCTTTGGTCTGGTCAGCGGCTCGCTGGTGGCGGGGCTGCTGTGGCTGTGGGAACGCACGGGGGCGCTGCCGACGCGGCGGGCTGCCCATTCGGCGCTGACGCCGGTCGAGCTACCGCCGATGCCCTGGTCGGCGGGTCGCCGAGCGCTGCTGTCGCTGCCGCTGGGCCTGCTTCTGCACCTCGTGGTCTTCGCGCGGGCGCTGCAGCTTCGCCCCGCCCTGTTTGCCGAGGCACTTTACGACCGCGGCGGCTTGACTCGGCGCCTGATGCTGGCCATCAGCCACGGGCGCGCCATGCCGATTTTGTGGACGCTGAGCCTGACGGCCCTGCTCTTTGCGATCCTGGCGCCTCTTCTGTCGCCGCGCGGACGCCGACTGCTCGACGCGATCGCCGACGGCATCCGCGGGCGCAGGCGATCCCGGACATCGGTTTTGCTGACCGCGCTGGGCGTGCTGGGGCTGCTCTTTTCGGCCTACGTCGGCCTGCGGGGCGATCCGGTGCCGCCCCGATCTGCCAGCTCCATGGGCCCGCTTCCGTCGGGAAAGTCCGCGACGCGACCCTCGGTGCTGCTGATCGCCATCGACAGCCTGCGCGCCGATCGGCTGGATGGCAGCGAGCGCAGTCGTCGTCTGCTGCCGGCGCTGTCGGGCTTGGCGGGGCGCAGCGTAGCCTTTGACTCGGCCCGCGTTACCGTGCCGCGCACCTTCCCCTCGCTGGTCACGCTGCTGACCGGGCGCTATCCCCACAGCCACGGCATTCGCACGATGTTCCCGACGCTGGAGCAGCGCGCCAAGGTGCCCAAGGCGCTGCCCCGCTTGCTGCGCGAGGCCGGTTATCGCACGACGGTGCTGTCCGACTTCTGCGGCGAGATCTTTTCCCGCATCGATCTGGGCTACGAGCACAGTCAGGTTCCGGCCTTCGATGCGCGCACCATCGTGTTGCAGCGCGCCCTGACCCTGCACAAGAACCTGCTGCCCTACTTTCTCACCGACGCGGGGCGACCGCTGGCCCACGCCTGGTTTCCCGAGCTCGACAGCCTGGCCGAGATCGCGGATGCCCGCCGCCTCGCCGACCAGAGCGTCGCGCTTCTCGCCCAGAGTGCCGGCCAGCCGTTCTTCATGACGGTGTTCTTCTCGTCGGCCCACTTCCCGTACGCGGCGCCGGCGCCCTATTACCGTCAAAAGACCGATCCGGCGTATCGCGGTGCCTTTCGTTATTACAAGCCACCGCTCGCTGAGCCCGCCAGCCCCGAAGATGTCGCCCAGGTCCGCGGGCTTTACGACGGAGCGCTGGCCGCAGCCGACGATGGCGTGGCCCGCATCTTGGCTGGACTTTCGCGTCTGGGACTTGCGGAATCGACGGTGGTGGTCGTCCTGGCTGACCATGGCGAGAACCTGTACGACGCCCCCGGACGGGGCATGGGCCACGGCGATCATCTGGAGGGCGATCCCTCGCTGCACGTGCCACTTCTGATCTACGACCCGGTCCATGCCTTCCCCGCCCACCGGGTGCCCGGCATCGTGCGTGACATCGACGTCGTGCCGACGCTGCTTAGCCTGCTGGGGCAGAGCCCGCCGCGCGACGGTGTGCCGCTTGACGGTGTCGACCTGCGCCCCTTGCTCAGCGGCGAAAAGAGCAGCCTCGACCTTCCGGCTTTCCATGAGACCGAGCTGTGGTTTACGGCGAGCGGCCCCGGCTTCGAGCCGGACAAGCGCCTGCCCTACCCAGCGGTGACCTCGACAACGGCCGTCGACGCCCACGATGACATCGCCCTGTCCGAGCGCTTCACCGAGCTGGTCACCGTCGCCAAACACCGTGCGCTGCGCACCGACGACTGGAAGCTGATCTATCGCCCCACGCGGGGCGGTGCCCGCTTCAGCCTGTTTGACATGCACAGCGATCCCGGAGAACAGCACGACCTCGCCGAGCAGCGCCCGGAAATCGTCGCCAAGCTGCGCGCGACGCTGTTCGATTTGGTCTCGCGCGATCCCAGCGTCACCGTCGAAAACGGCTTTATCCTACCGCGCTAAGCGACGGCTTACTCGCCGATGATCTTCACCAGCACGCGCTTTTGGCGACGGCCGTCGAACTCGCCGTAGAAGATCTGCTCCCAAGGGCCGAAGTCGAGCTTGCCTTCGGTGATGGCGACGACGACCTCGCGGCCCATGATCTGCCGCTTCAAGTGGGCATCGGCGTTGTCCTCGCCGGTGCGGTTGTGAGCGTAGCGCTGCGGCGAGGCATCAAACGGCGCCAGCCCCTCTAGCCACTTGCGATAGTCGGCGTGCAGGCCGGGCTCGTCGTCGTTGATAAAGACCGACGCGGTGATGTGCATGGCGTTGACCAAGCACAGGCCCTCACGCACCTGGCTCTCCTGCACCGCGGCCTGTACTTCGTCGGTGATGTTGAGAAACTGGAAGCGCTCTTGGGTCTTGAAGGTGAGATAGCGCGTATGGGACTTCATGGCCGGACGCCTGGCGAAGGAAGGCGGGACGAGGCGGGGGGCGACTATTCGCGGCTGCGGTGACGGTCGGTGTCGTAGGTGCCGAACACGTGATCCCACAGCGGGCTCGACACGCCGAAGCCGCAGTTGTGGTTATCAAAGTGATGGCACAGGTGATGCCGGCGAGCCTTCTTCAGCCAGGTCGCAACAGGCTGCAGCCAGGCGGCGCGCGGCGGCCGCACATGATGCGTCGCGAAGTGCGTGTAGTCGTATCCGAGATAGCCCAGGGCAAAGCCGGCGAAGGCCGCATGCGCAAACGCCGTCGGCAGGATGGCGTGAAACAGCAGCGCAAACAGCACCGCCATCGGCGCGCTGATGATCGGCACCATCACCAAGCGGTAGTAGTCGTCGGGATACTGGTGATGGATGCCGTGCGTGTAGAAGTACACGAACTTGGTCACGGCGTTGGTCGGCTGGATGTGGAACACGAAGCGATGCAGCACGTACTCGGCCAAGGTCCAGGTCAGGATGCCCAGCCCCAGCACCGGCAGCAGCCACAGCCCGCTTAGCCCATCGCGCAGCGCCGCCCACGAGCAATAGGCGATCACCGGCCCGTAGAACAAGAGCGGCACGATGGGATGAACGCGCGAAAAGAATTCCATGAAGCCGCTGTGGAACATGCGGGCTTCTTTGTTGCGGAAGACGGGATCTTCCTCGTCGGTACCGTGATAGTGCGGGGCCAGCTCCCCAGCGTATTTCTCGATTCCCTGCGCAGACATGTTCGACTCCTTGAAGGCAGGCAGCGCGCGGCGGCGATGGTGAGCGACGAGCCGGTTCCGAACGGGCGGTCCGAGCCACCCGGACGAGCGCGCTGCCAAGGCCCCATCCTGCCCGAAGGCGGTCGATGGGGGAAAAAAAACTCGCTGTTCTGGTTGCCCACTTTTCCAGTGGTCCCACCGTCGGCCCAGCCGCGCAAGCTCCGCGCCTACGGGCGCGCGATCCCTACTCAGCCTCATCGCCGGCCTGCAGATAGCCGGTCAGCGCGGCGCGGTCGGCCAGATCGATCACTGCGTCGCACCACAGGTCTTGCAGGATCAGCCGCAGCGTCACGCCCAGGCTGTGCAGCGTCGCGATCAGCGTCGGATGCGCGCTTGGACGGTGCAGGTGCAGGGTCTCGACCAGGCCCTCGCGATGGTGGCCGTACAGCACGCTTGTGCCGTCGGTAAACGCGAAGGCGCGCGGCAGCTCTTCACCGCGGATCCCGACCTGTTCGAGGTGCCCAAT
>CALFYE010000339.1 GCA_937952145.1 uncultured Myxococcales bacterium | reverse complement strand
ACAAAAAAATACAAACAGTATTATTACTTTTTTTTGTTGGAATTGTTTTGTTTTTAGTAATTAAGAAGAAATATCGAGCTTCATTTATCGAACAAATTTCAGCAACAAGATTTTATGTTTTAGTATTGGCATTTTTCGTATTTCCATCTGTGTTGTCTTGCGTTTTTGTTTTTCCACGACAACATTATATTTTACTACAGATGCTATTTTTCGTGGTTGTAATTGTTGCCATTTTAAATTCGAATTTTGAAAAAATAAATTCCAAATCATTTTACTTTTTACCAATTGGTGTTGCTTTATTCTTTTTAACGCCAAATATTAATAGCTATAATTTTTTAAAAGTAAATACCGTATCCGCTAGCGGAGAAATGAATGCATTTTTATTGGAAATTCTTCGGATTTAATGAAAATTTTCAATCAAAAATTTCACTTTCTAAAACACGGAAACGGATTTTTTATCTAAATTACTGATAAAATTACACTACCATATCCACTTTCCCGAATTTTCCTTAACCTAGTTTCTTTATCGTTACAAAATTATTTATTGAAAATCCGCTTCTCGACATAGCTTTCTTCTCGATTTCCGCTCTTTTATGCAGAAACGCAAAGTTATTTCCTGACTTTTAGTTGATATTGTATTTTGCTGGTCTAAAAATAGGATATTTATTATAGACTTTTTGTGGTGTATTTTTGTTGGTCACTTCAGCTTAATATATAATTTTGCCCTAACGAGGTGAAGCTTTATACGGGAAATCGAAAATAGTTGACATGGATGAAATGCTTTGCCCGATCTCCTCTTTTTATTAGTGTTTTGTGAATTTTTAGTGATTAAAAATATGAGTTGAATGTTTGGGAGTAAGTTTTGTTTCTTATTACGAACAATGCCTAAAATTTTTGCTATTTTTTGAGACAAAAAAATCACGAGCATTTTTAGGTGTGTAGATGTTGGTGTTGTTATTAGCAACTTTATGATTTTGTTAATCTAATTATAGTTAATTGAGTTTTGTGGTTCGAGCTCGCGAGATCCTGCAGGAAGTACTGGCCATGGCGGTTCGAGACGCGCGCATGGGTGCCCGAGACATAGCCGTCTTCGGGGAACATGATGTCGCCGCGCTCGCGGCCCAGCACCACGGAGTCGCCGATGAGCGGGAAGCTGCTGCCGTCGCGACCGCGGCCAATGATGATGGCGATGCGTCCCCAAAAGCCGGGGTTGGGCGAGCCCATCATCTCGGTGCCGTCGTCGAGCAGGCGCGGCTGACGGATGACGTCGAGGCGGGCCAGCTCCTGGCCGATGCGGAAGAAGTGACCGTCCTGCAGCTGCTCTTCTTCGCTGATGCGCAGAAAGACGCCGTTTAAGCTACCCGCGTCCCGGACCAGGCAGCGGCCGTCGGTGCGACCGGGAGGAAGCTCGATGCGCACGTGGACCGGTGACAGGTAGCTATCGGCATCAAACAGCGGCCCGCTGCCGCGCCCAAGCAGGTTCACCCCCTCGTTTAGGGGATGGGCTCCGCCGTCGCTGCCATCCGGCCGCACCAGCACCAGGCGACCGCGATGGGGACCACGCGCATCCTTGGGGCGCAGCGCTTGCTCGATGGGCAGCGGTGATCCGCAGTCCTGACAGAAGCGAAAGTTAGGCTGGTTGTCTTTGCCACAGGTCCTACAGATCACGGTAAGTCCCCCTCTGCTTCACAGAGGCTTGCCCTGCACATTGCTCAGACATTGAGCTCGACGCGGAAGAGCTGCTGGCCCAGGAACACGAAGTCGCCGGAGAAGAGCTGCGACAGCACGGTCAGCTTCTCGTAAGTGCCGTTCTTCGACCCCAGATCGCTGACCTGGAAGCGGCCATCGTCGAGCGCCATGACCTGACAGTGGCGACCCGAGATAAACGGATCTTCCGGGAAGTTCACATCGTTGCCTTCGCGTCCGACGGTAATCAGGTCGGTGCGGGCCCGGAAGACCACACCGAGCTCGCCGCCAACGAGGAGCTGGACTAGCGCCAGGCGCGAGGGGCGATGCGGTGAGGCGTAATAATACGTGCCTTCGCTATCTGGCTGCGGCGGCTCCTCGGGAGCACAGGTCTCGACGCGCAGGATCTGCTCACCAGCGAGTAGCACAGCGGAGGGCGAGACGATCTTGGGCCCGCGCAGCCGCACAAACACTCCGTTCTTCGAGTTGTCATCGCGGACGTAGAGCTTGTTGTCGCGGAAGAAGAACGTCGCGTGACGCGGCGACAGCAGCGGATCCTCGGGAAACATCAGGCCGCCTTCGAGCCGACCGGCGACGTGTTCGCCCTCGCTGAGCGGGAAGGCGATGCCGTCCTGGCCCTCGCCTTTGACGAGGATCAGGCGGGCGCGGGCGCCTTGCGTGCCGGCCCAGGTCGGACGGGCTTCCCCAGCGTCGAGGCGCAGACCGCAGACACCGCAGAAGCGGTGCTCGCGCGGGACTTCGCTTTGGCAGCTTGGGCAGCTACGCACCGACGGCTTGGCGGCTGGGGCAGGCCCCCCCGCGTTCAGGGGAGAGTTGCATACCGGGCACACCGTCGCGGTGAGCGGACTGAGCGTGTCGCAGGCATCGCAGACCAGGCCGAGCGTCATCAAGGAGCCTCAGGGACGGGTGATCGCTACTATCGGAGCGGGTCGAGGAAGAAAAGATCCCCGACCTAGCGTAAAGGAACCGATACCTTAGTCAAGTTGAAACCATGGCGACGGCCGGGTGGGGTCAGGCCGGGTGAGATCGAGGCCGCCATGTGATCCGCGGGGTGCACTTCCGGCTGACCGCGGAGCGCCATGTGGGCGACTTCCCGACGGGACTGCGAGGCAGGCGAGTCGGCCCGGCGTGATATACAGGCGACTTCCGTGCGCAGCCGACGATCCCATCCTGCGCACTTCCTCCCCGTCCGTCGCTGTAGGAGGTCGTCATGTCCTTGCTCGCTCACTTCCCTCGTCGTATTTCTCGTCGCTCTGCGTTCAGCTTGGCCGCCCGGCTTGGCTTCCCGGCAGGCCTGGCTCTGGGCTGGCTCGCTTGCTTGGCGCTCCCTGGCTGCGGCGGGCCGACCGAGGACGCTGCCGATCCCACCTCGGCTCGCTCGGCGGCGCTGCTGGCAGCCCCCGATCCGGCGAAGACTGTCACGATTCACGTCCACGGCTGGAACCTATCGGGCGCAAGCAAGACAGGCACCGTCGGGGATGATCGCGGCGGCGGCGATGCGGTCGACGGCATCATGCGCTTCTCTGGCCTGCCGCACGGGCAGAAGAGCCCCACGGCCACCAACCAAATCATCGCCACCGAGTACTACGGCTCGACGCTGCCCTCTTACTACACGGCCGCCGACCGGGCCGAGGTCATGGCGCTCAAGGGCGTACCCCGTTACGCCGCCATCGTCGGAAAATACGCGCGCTACGTCCTCGCGCGCAGCGGGGCCGAGGGTGTGAACCTGACCTGTCACTCGATGGGCTGCCTGATCTCGCGCTACCTCATCGAAAACGACGTCGAACACCTGGCCAGCGACGGCAAGCTGCGGCGCTGGGTGTCGTTCGCGGGGGTGGTTGGTGGGGCTAAGCTAGCCGACATCGACAAGGGCCGCTGGCTTGACGCCTGGGCCAAGCTGCTGGGCCTGGATCTTATCGACGTCGAGCACATGAACCGCGACTGGGTCGAGAAGAACGTCGCGGTCTACGACCACCAGCGCCCCGACGGTAACAATCCGCTGTTTGGCAAGCTGCTGGTCCACCACATCGTCAGCACCAACCCGAAGATCGATCGGGCGCTGAGCATGCCGCTCATGGATCTGTTCGGCTACGGTGGCGCCGCCAACGACGGCATCGTGCTCGCCGAAGAGATGTACCTGCATGAGCAGCAGCCGAGCGCGCGCTGGCCGACGCCGAGCGGGGCCCTCTTGCCGGTGACGCGCAGCCACCACTTCGCCGACCACTTCACGATCTCCGAGCAGAGCTCAGCGCAGGCGATTGCCGCGGCGAACCTCGTGGGCTCTCGTCGAGTACGCGTCAGCCTAAGCAGCGTCACGCTGCTGCATGACAAAGAACACCGTTTTTTTGACACCGCGCCCGCCGAGATCACCGTCGAGAGCAAGGTCCGCTATCCCTATGTCGCCGCCATCGATCCGACCAATCCCCTAATCAGCGAGACGACGATGGAGCGTCGCGTCGCGCCGGTCTTCCGCATGGCCCAGGGCGAGACTAAGTCGCCGTCGCTGCTCCTGTTCGATGGGCCGGTCTTTGATGCCCAGACGAGCATCGCGCTCGACATCCGGCTGGCCGAGACCGACTTCTATCCCGCCGCTGGCATCAATGAAAACGCGCTGTCGCCGACCGAGACGCTGGGCAGCTTCACGCAGGAAGTGCCGCTGCGGGGCGGCGACTACACCGTCAGCACGGCCGATGTGCGCTTCACACTGCGGGTTGCTGTCGAGTCGCTCTACTAGCCTGGTCAGGCGCGGTGCTGCAGCCAGCTTGTGTCCTTAGGGCCTCTGCGGCATGCTGCGCCGCCATGAGTGACCAAGCCCCCATCGTCGTCGCCCTCTCGGGGGGGGTGGACAGTGCCACCTGCGCCGCCCTGCTCGTCGAGTCGGGCGAGCGCGTGATCGGGATCTCGATGCGGCTCTATTCCGCGGGCAGCAGCGCGGCGGTCGAGGGGGGGCGCTGTTGTGGTCCTCGCGATCTAGAGGACGCTCGCGCCGTCTGTGCCCACCTGGGGATTCCGTTTTACGTCGCTGACTACGAAGCCGATTTTCGCCGCGCGGTGATGGATGACTTCGTCGACACTTATCGTCGCGGACAGACGCCCAATCCCTGCG
This sequence comes from uncultured Myxococcales bacterium, assembly GCA_937952145.1. Classification (GTDB taxonomy): domain Bacteria; phylum Myxococcota_A; class Polyangia; order Palsa-1104; family JAEUJZ01; genus JAEUJZ01. Next base: position 74,675 of record CALFYE010000339.1, on the reverse strand, counting down.
TCCGCTGCAACCAGCACATCAAGTTCACGCCGCTTTTGCGCCGGGCGCGGGCCCTGGGGGCCAAGGCGCTGGCCACCGGCCACTACGCTCGCATTACCTATGACAGCGACGGTGAACCGCTTCTTTTGCGCGGGGTCGATGCGCAAAAAGACCAGTCGTACTTCCTGTTTGCGATGCCCAAAGAAGCGCTGTCGTTTGTGCGCTTTCCCTTGGGTGGCCTGACCAAAGACGAGGTCCGCGCCCATGCCCGGCGCCTGGGATTGCCCAACGCCGACAAGGGCGAGTCGCAAGAGGTCTGCTTTGTCCCCGACGGCAACTACGCGAGCTTTGTCGAGGGACACAGATCAACTGAGCCGGGCGGGGCGGGCGAGCTTTCCGGTGAGCTCGTCGACGATCAAGGGGCAGTGATCGGCGAGCACGGTGGCATCCATCGCTATACCGTCGGTCAGCGTCGAGGACTTGGCGGCAGCGTGGCCGCAGCTAGCGATGGCGAGCCGCGCTATGTCGTGCGCATTGACGCGCTGACCCGTCGCGTACACGTCGGTCGCAAGGCGGCGCTGGAGTGCCAGGAGGCGCTGGTCGGCGAGGCTCACTGGCTGGGGACGCCGCCAAGCGCCGGAACCGAGCTCGCAGCCGGTGTGCAGATTCGTTATCGCCGCAAGCCGCAGGAGGCCCGCCTGCGGGTGCTACCCGATGGGCGGGTTGCCGTGCACTTTGCGGCTCCCGAGCTAGCGGTGACCCCGGGGCAGGCCGCAGTTTTCTATCGCGACGATCAGGTCCTGGGCGGGGGCTTCCTGGCCGCTTAGCTGCTTGGGCCGCAGGCCAGCAAGGATGCCGCGGTGGTGTGCCTGGCTACTTTGCAGCGAGAGCGGCGATCGTCGTCTGCAGCGTGTCGTTGCCGCGCAGGCAGGCGAAGCAGTCGAGGAGTCCCAGCGGGCCGCAGTTGTGCGTCGATTGCAGTGACTTGAGGTGCGGCACCAGACGCGCATCGCCAAGCTGCGCCGCGCGGGGCAGCAGGGCCTTTTTTTCGTCGCACGAATCAGTGCTGCGCAGGTCGAGCGCAATCTGCGCGGCGGGCGAGCCTGCAGCACGGACCGTCGGCTTCGAAAGGCTGGCCTTGACCCGCGCCTTGACCCGCGCCGGACCGGGCCGGACCAGCAGGGCATACAGCACATCGACACCGACGGCGCCAAAGCCTGTCTCTAGGAGCTGCAGCGTTGGATCGATAGTGTCGGCGGTGCTCAGGGAAATGAGCGCCGCTTGCTGGACCTCACCGGGGCCGATGAGTCCAGGGCGTGTGGCACTGGCCTTGGCCAACCAGCGCAGCGACTCTAGGCCCTGCTGTTCCCCGAGGAGCGCCATGGCAACGGTGCGCTGCACGAGGGCGTCGGTGGGGTACTTTTCGTGCAGCGCAAGCAGGGCAGGGACGCCTTGCGAGAGCGCTCCCTTGCGCTCGGCTTCGCTGGCTGAAGTCTCGCCCGTTGCGGGGGCAGTGGCCGTCGGACGCCGCACCGATGGCTTGGGGTCGCCGGGTCGCAGCAGCCACACCGTCAGAAGCAGAGAGAGTCCCACCGGCACGGCCAAGAGCGCCGGACGGGCACGCAGCGGGCCGGGAAGCTGCTCCAGAAGCTCGGTCCAGGCGGCGGCGGCCGCTTTGCTTGGCGGTGGGTTTGTCGACGGCGCTGCGGTGGTTGTCGGCGCGGCCGGCCCAGCCGCCGGGGGACTTGCGAGCGCAGGCGCGGGACTGGGCGTCTCGCTGGCGACACTGCCCTGCGGAACGGCGGCGACAGCGGGCGCGCTGACCGCCTGGGCTGGGGCTACCGCTGCTGCCGGCGTCGGCGTCGGAGCGGCCGCTGGGGAGGCGGTGGTCGGCGCGGGCGCCGTGGCCGAAGGTGCCTCGCTCAGCTGTCCACGAATCTGCTTCAGCGTCGCCAGCAGCACCGTGGCGTTCTCGGGGCGTTTCTCGGGCGCCTTTTCGGTTAGCGCCATGACCAGGTCTTGCAGCGGCGCGGGCACTTCGATTTGCGGCGCGACGCTCTTGAACGACGGCGTCGGCGTGGCCAGCTGATGACTGATGACCTGCAGCGTCGATTTGGCGGTGATCGGATGCACGCCGGCCAGCATCTCGTAAAGCACCAGACCCAGGGCGTACAGGTCGGCGCGTCCGTCGGTGGTTCCGCCGACGCACTGCTCCGGTGCCATATAGCGCGGCGTGCCAAAGATGCTGCCGGTCTGCGTGATCAGCTTGCCGGCCGACAGCCCCTCGCGGGGCCCGTCGCTGGGGCGGGCTCCGGCAGGCACCACCTTGGCCAGGCCAAAGTCCAGCACCTTGACGAAGTCGGGATCACCCTGCCGCGACACCAGCATGATGTTTTCTGGCTTGAGGTCGCGGTGGATGACGCCGATCTGGTGCGTGCGCTCTAGCGCCTGCGCCACCTGTTCGATGATGTGAATGGCGCGCAGGGGGGGCATCGGACCGTCGCTGAGCACGTCGCGCAGGCGCTTGCCTTCGAGGTACTCCAGCACCAGGAAGAACTGGCCGCTCTCGGCCCGGCCAAAGTCGGTGGCGGCAGTGACGTTGGGGTGATCGATGTTGGCAGCGGCGACGGCCTCGCGCTCGAAGCGTGCGACGAGCTCTGGGTTCTGCGAGGTGTCGGCATGCAGCAGCTTCAGCGCCACGCGCTTCTTAATCGCCGTGTGCTGCGCCAGATACACCGCCCCCATGCCCCCTTCCCCGAGGAGCGCCTCGATCTTGTAGCGACCGGCCAGGGTCTCGCCAACCATGCTCGTCACCTGCACGGTGGGATTGTCGTTTTCGCCGGGGCGCTTCTCTGGGGCCATGCACGTCTCCGTCGGCGGGGCTAGCGCAGGCTGCGCAGGATGGACTCGGCGCGCTCTTTGACGGCGCCGCGCGCATCGCCGTACAGCACCTCTTCCAGGTAGGGCGCAGCCGGCGGCCCTACCTCTTGGCTTAGGAACTTGGCCACTTGTCGATGGTCACTGTCGTTGGCCAGCCCGCCCACCGTCGCCCGGATCAGAAAGGGATTCTCACGCAGCTGGGGATCGATGGCCAGGGCGCGCCGGAAGGCCTTCAGGCCGTCGCCCACCCACAGCCGCGCGAAGTACAGCTGGCCCAAGAGGTACGGCAGCTCGGCGTCGCTGGTGTGGTGGTTGCACAGCTTCTGCAGCTCTTTGATGGTCTTGGTGCTGGCTTCGCCGCGGGCAATCCGCAGCTTGATCGCAGCGACGGCTGGGGCATCGCTGTCGGCGGGACGATAGCTGCTTGCGAGCTCGGGCGGCGCCCGCGGCGGCTCGGTCGGATCGACGATCGGCAGCGGCGGCTGCGGGGGCAGGGGGGCACTGGGCCCGGCGGCGACTGGCGCACTGACCGGGCTCGGCGCAGAAGCCGACACCGGGGCCGGACGCGCCTTCTGCGAGCAGCCAAGCTGCGGCGTGAGCACAAGCCAGGCTAGGCAGACCCCGGCGATGCGCAGCACATAGAACGACACCGAATCAGCTTATCAAAGTTACTGACCGGGCTACACGCCGACTGCGGGCTCGATCACAATCTCTGCGCGCGGATACACCACCTGGGTCTTCGAGATGCGCCGGCCCCCCAGGTACGCAAATGCCTCGATGCGGGTGGCTGAACCCGTGGAAACTTCGTAGATGGCTCGCCGCCCGTCGCTGCGGCAGCGGTACGACAGGCTGCCCTGTAGGGTCGGTAGGCGGTCGCAGCCGAAGCTGGCCCCGGCGGCAAACCACGAAGGCGGCGCCGCCGCGCCCAGCCACAGCGTGCCGGTTGGCAGATCGTCTTCGTCGCGCTCTTCGCAGGCGAGCAGCAGCCGCAGGTACTGCAGCATGACGCCGGTGCCCGCCGAGCAAGGGTCCGAGTCGGCGCGCGAGCCCTGGACGCTGAGCGCCCGCAGGCGATCTTGATACTCGTCGCGACTGAAAAGGACGATCGCGGTCTCGGGGCTGACGAAGGTGTAGGGATCGCAAGACAGCGCCACCTGCGCCAGCAGGCCGAGGTAGAAGCGATCGAACTCCCGTCGCTGCAGTGCGACAAGCTGGGCGCCGCGGGCGTACTCGGCGTCAATGCCCAGCCGACCAAACCAGCCGTCAAAGCGCGGCACGCCCAGCAGCATGCGTCCGGTGTCGTCGAGATAGCGGGTCAGCCTGCGCGAGAGCTCGCCCCGATAGCCGAGGACCGCAGTCTCAAGGATCAGCGACGCGAACAGCTGATAGTAGTCGCCGCTGTCGGGTTGTTCGCCGTCTTCGTCGGTGGCAAACGGCAGGTAGGGCGGCTTGCCGCCGCGACGGAACAGCGCCTCGGCCGCGGTCAGAAAGTCGGCGCGGGCCCGCTGCGCCTCCCGCTGGTAGCGGGCTTGTCGCTCGCCGTCGCCAATGATCGCGGCGATGCGCGCGGCATCACGCAGACCGCGCCAGCAGGTGCTGGTGGCATACAGGCTGTAGGCCGGTCGGCGCAGGTCCCCGCCATAGATGTGCTTGGGCATCAGGCCGTGGTGCAGGGTGCGCGCTCCGTCGGGAAGCGGGGTGCGTGTGCTGTTCAACGAGTCGATGATCCAATCGGCACTGGCTTGGATCTGTGGCCACAGATCGTGCAGGTCGGCGGCCAGGCCCCCAAGCAGGCTGATGTCGAGCGCGTAGGTGATGGCCAGCCCATTTCTGTACTGATGATGGGGGCCCTCTTTTTTGAGGAACTCGGGATCAAAGAAGGTGCGCGACAGCGAAGTCAGCGCCAGCTGGGCATGCCCAAGCTGGGCCAGCGCGACGAGATCCCAGCCTTCCTCGACGCCGAACAGCCCACCCTCATAGACGCCGGGGAACAGGCCATAGAGCAGCACGCCGCGCCGCATAAACAGCGGCACGTGCAGAAGCAGCGCCTGCCACAGCCGCTGTAGGTGGGGGTCTGGGAAGTGCAGCGTCGTGCCACTTTCGACAAACGCCTGCGCCCGCTGCCGCAGGCGATCGTGCGCCACAGCGACGGGAAGACTGGCTGGCGAAGGCGGGGGGCGCAGCGGCAAGCGCAGGGAAAAGGTCTGCTCGTCAGTCCCCGAAAGCGGCAGCAGCACATCGCTGTGCAGGCTACGCGCCGGATCGGCCAGGCGCAGGAGCTCGCCGGTTCGATGGAGCGGCAGCGGGGTATGGATCTCGGCGTGCAGGGTGCGATCGTTTTCTGCCACTTGCCTGCGGCTGCCCAGGGCGGTGAGCCGCAGCAGCCCAGTCCCTGAGGCTGGCCAGCCCGACGAAGGACTGCGTGGCTGCACCCGAAGCTCGATGCGAAGCTCGGCGTTCTCGTCGATGAAAGCGCGCTGCGACAGCCGAAAAGCGTCGTACTCGCGGCTGACCTCGCCGACCGGCAGGTAGCCATCGCCGAGTCGCTGTTCGCTGCGGTGAAGTGGTAGCGGTGGATCGGGTTCCAGCCGCAGGAGCACACGATCCCCCAGCCCGCCGCCGAGTTTCAGGGGGTGCTCGGCCGCTGCATCCGTCGCTGGACGCACAAGCAGGCTGCCGTCCCAGAGCTGGTAAGCCAGCGGGGCCTCGTCGTCGAGCGAGGGGTTGGCGACGCCCAGCAGGGCTCCCCCGCGGAATGGCAGCGCGACTTGCCAGATACGGTCGAGCGTCGGCTCTGCCCCGGCTAGCTCGGCGGCGAGGCGATCGCCCGCCTTGTCGAGATCGGCGCGCGATCGCGGGTAGCCAGCGAGATCCGGGGCGGGGGTCGGTGGAAAGGGCAGGCCGACATAGGGCTGGGCTCCGCGACGCAGGCGCAGCAGCGCGAAGGGGCCGGGAGGCAGGCGCAGAGACAGCAAGCTGGCTCGACGTGGGGCAAAGCGCAGCTCGACCAGCACCGCGTCGTGGTGTAGCTGGGGCGGGGCGATCGGGCGGGCCGCGACACAGAAGCGATGCTCACTTGCCTCGACGGGCTGACCATCGATCGCGAGTCGCAGCATCCCGGGAGCCGGCAGACGAGGGGCCCGCAGCCAGCTGTTCCAGACGTCGGTCTCGCCGCAGCCCAGGAAGACCAGGCGCAGGCTGGTCAGTCCCTCGGCCTCGCTGAGACGGAGGTCGAGTCCCGAGAGGCTCGTCCAGCTAAAGAAGCGAACATCGGCATCACTGCCCTGCGGCAGGGCGAGCAGCGACTGGGCATCAAGCGGGGTCGTCTGCCCGTCGCGATCCAGCAGCGAGACGCGTGCCTCCGCCATGCCGCGGGACTAGCGCCAGGGACCGGGCGGTCGCGGGCCGGCCTCGGTAGGCACGCCGGGGGGGGCGATCAGCACCGATGGCGGGGGCGGCGCAACGGTGGGCCAGCTGATCTGGAACTTGCTGAACAGCTCTTCGGTGATCGCCGTCTCGCTGCCAGTGGGCACGCCCAGCAAAAGGCCGATGAGGCGTCCGCGCCGGACCAGGCCGTAGGTCTCATGGCCGCGCGACACAAACCACGGCGAGCTCTTGCCTGGCTTGGCGGCCGTCGGGGCCGGTCGCCCATCCTTGCTGGCGATGCTGCTCTGGGGGCTGCGCGCGTCCTTGCCGGGGGTCTTGCTGGCCGGGCTAGGCGGGGCGGCGAGATCGGCCAGGACACGACGACAGGCCGACTCGGCTTCGTCCGCTTCTGCCTCGCTATCCCAGGCGGACAGCGACAGAACCAGCGGCTTGCTATCGCCGGGACCCTCATAGGCGACCAGCCGATCCCCGCCCCAGCCGGCGGCGGCGACCTCAGCCTGCGACTGCGGCATCATGCCGCTAAACCACACCTTGAAGACCAGCTCGCCCATGACGTCGCGCCGCACTTCTTTGCGGCCGCCGGCGATTAGCGTCGGCAGGGGGGCGGCCACGATGCGCACCGGTCGCTCGCGCGAGCTGTATTTTTCGGGATGAATGATCTGTTCGGTCGAGTCGGGCGGATCGCGGAACAGCTCGTTGACCCGACCCCAGCCCGCGTCGCCGCGATGGGTGATGACGAAGTCCAGACCGGCGGCGTAGGGGAAGACCAAGGTCTCGCGCATCGCCAAGGGAGCCTTCTGAAAAGCCGGCGTGGCCCCCATCGTGAGGTACATCATCTGCTTGCCGAGCTTGGCTATTACCGACGGTGCACGGCTGCTATCGGGGCGGGCCCCGGGCGGTGGTAGCTCCAACATCACGGCCGTGCCGTCGCCTTCGACGACCGCCGAGCGGGCAAGCTGCGCATCGCCCTCTTCCTTGAGTGGGGCTGAATACTTCTGCAGATCGAAATACTGGTCCTGCAGCGCGTGCTGGATCTCGTGCGCCAGCGCTGGCCGCTGCATCTGCATCGGCAGCCAGTCGGCGATGTACAGCGTGCGGCTAGGCGGGTCGTAGAAACCCGCGACTTGATCGGCGAGGAGCTCGAACAAGGTCTTCTCGTAGTTCATGTCCTCGGGCAGCAGACCCAGGCGCTTGAGCACCCCCGACTCACGACGAACCTCCTCGGGCGAGTACTCTTTTTCGATCCGCGCCCGCAGCTTCTCGACGATTTTTTCGCGCGAGAGCACGCCACGCGCTACCGCGGTCTTAGCGGGCAGGCCACGCAGCGTCGAGACCTCGCGGACGAGGTCATCGGCCGTCTGCAAGAGGGCTGTGTGGCCGGTTCCGGCTGCTGCCCCCGCTGACTCGGGGGCAGGGGGGGCGACCGGGCCACCGGCGGCGGTGGCCAACCGCTGTGCCGGTGCGGCTAGCGAGACCATCGCGAGGGCGGTCAACGAGAGTGCAGAGCGGGGCACGGGCATGCGGATCCTTTGAGTTCGGCACGCAGGAGAGTGATGAGTCACAGCCGCAAAAAAGAGGCTCGACTGGGAGCCTAGGGACTGGCGCTGCTCGGACCGCAGTGGGGTCTACAGCATCGAGTGCGGGCCAGCCGGCGAATCGCCCGCGGGCGGACTGGCCTGACTGAGCGTCCGCGGAGCGGGGGCGCGTTCGACGAGCCATTGAGCGGCGCGGCCGAAGTCGGCAAAGCGCGTCAGCTTGCCCTCTTCCCCGAGGAAGGCCATAACGACTTCGCGCTGCTTGCTGCTGCCGCCTACGACGCGGGCCGAGACCACCAAGCAGTAGCCGGCGCGGTCGTTGTAGCCGGTCTTGCCCCCGTGAATGACGTGACGGGTCGAGCGCAGGAGCAGGTCGGTGTTGCTGTATTCCACCGTGTCCCGCGGCTTGCTCGACGAGCGCACGACGTAGTGTGTCGCGCGACTGGCCGCTGCGATCTGCGGATTCTTGAGCGCCGCCTGCAGCATGACGATGACCTCGCGCGGGGTCGACACGTTGCGGTAGTCGAGTCCTGTGGGGTCGCCAAATGTCGTCTTCTTGAGACCCAGCGAGCGGGCCCGGGCGGTCATCGCGGAGGCGAAGACCGTCGGTTCCATCCCGGCGGCACGACCCAGGGCTAGCACCGCGCGATTGTCCGAGGCCATGAGCGCAGCGTGCAGGAGCTCTTGGTTGGTCAGCGTCATGCCGACCCGCAGCCGTGACTTGGCGCCGCGCACCGTCAGGCGAGCGTCGCCTTCGGTGATCGTCGTGTGCCCGCGCAGGTCGAGGTTGCGCTCCAGCACAACCAGCATGGCCATGAGCTTCGAGATCGAGGCAATCGGCCTCACCTCGTCGGGATTTTTCTGATACAGGGGCAGGCCGCCAGCGCTGGTATCGACGATCAGCGCTGCGTGGGCCTGGATGTTGGGCTGCCCCGAGCGGGTGTAGACGGGGATCGGGCGACTGCGGGCAGCGACGCGGCTCCGCTTGGTCGAAGCATGGCCGTGCCGACCACCCGAGTGGGGTCGCTTGCGGGGGGCTGCCTCGGCCGAAAGCGGCAGAAACGCCGCCAGCAACCACACAAGCCCCATCCGCCACCCGCGGTGCGCGGCAGCAATTTGGCTGAGGATGGGCCGTCCAGCTCTCATCGCTGGCAGTATGGAAGAACGTCGCCGCGGCGGGAAGTTTTTTCCTCTGCCGGGCAGCTAGGTCCGCGACTGCAGCGCAAAGCCGATCAGCTTGTACAGCACCCGAGCCCCAACGTTGCCGTCCCAGTCATCTTCGGCCTGGTGGCTGTGTCGGCCGTGCGGAGCAGGCGAGGGGAGTGGCGCCGGAGCCACCTCGGTCAGATCAAAACCGACGATGCGCCGCCGCGAGCGCACCAGCGTTCGCAAGAGCGTCACCATCTGAGCAAACGACAGCCCCCCCGGCACCGGCGTACCCGTATGCGGGCACAGCGTCGGGTCGAGTCCGTCGATATCGAAGCTGATGTACACCTCGCCCGGTAGCTCGGCGACGATCGCTTCGCAGGTCTTTCCCCAGGGGGTTCCGGCGTGCTCCGCACTCGCCAGATCGCTGTCGAAGAAGGTCCGAATCTGGCCGCCACTTTTGGCGATGCGCTCGGCCTCGGCATCGCAGAGATCGCGAATGCCCACCTGCACCAGCCGCGACAGGTTGGGTACGCGGTGAAGGACGTTATGCATGATCGAGGCGTGCGACTGCTCGAAGCCCTGATAGGCGACGCGCAGGTCAGCGTGCGCATCGATGTGCAGGATGCCCATCTTGGGGAAGCGGGCCGCGTGCTCGCTGATCGCGCCCAGCGGCACCGAGTGGTCGCCACCCAAAATGGCGACCAGCTTGCCCTGGGCCAGAAGCTCACGCGTGCGCTCGCTGACGTAGCGCTCGACGGCCCGCGAGGTGGCGTTCACGCTCTCGGTAGCGCTGGCCGGATCTTCGGTACCCGCCGCATCGCCCGAGCCCACCGCCACTTGTGCGGCCCGGCTGGCACTGGCGTTCCAGGCCTGCACGCTGGGCGGCAGAGGCAGCATATGAATCCCCGCCTCGTACGGGCGTCCTGTGTCGATGTCATAAAGGTCAATCTGATGGCTGGCGCGCAGGATGGCCGTCGGTCCGCGAGCCGCTCCATGATGATACGAAGTCGTGGCGTCAAACGGCACCGGCAGCACGACGACGGAGGCAGTTTCGGCGGGGTCCGACAGACCAAACAAGCCGCTGTCTGCCGCGGCGGCAGCATTGGGATCGAAGCTGGACATGGCGGCGGAGTCTAGATGAACGGGGGGGAGGCTGAACAGCCCGCAGTTGGCGGGCGCGGGGCCGTGCGGCGCGGGCGACTAGCCGTACTTCTTGCGACGGTACAGGAAGTATCCACCTGCTCCCATCCCGACGAGGAACAGGGTGAGCAGGATCGGATTGTGGAAGATGATCGACAAGATCACGGTCAGCAGCGTCAGGACCAGCGAGATCGGGAACATAGCGATGCCAATCAGCACGTGGCCGGCGCTCCCCAGGAAGGGGATGACGTCGAGCACCGCGTTGATCGGGCCGAAGAACATCATCAGGCCGATCCACATCATCAGGAAGCCGACGATGCGCAGCACCCAGCCAACCGTCTTGTGCTCGGCGGCGAGCGTCTTGATGGCTTCTTCGCGATCGCCGGGCACGGCGCGATACAGGCGGGCGTCATCTTTGACATAGGCCTGTACCTGCCCGTCCTTGAGCAGACCAAACAGCGTGACGCGAGCCCCGGGAGCCAGTCCGCGGAAGCTGACGCGGATGTCGCCAACGTCGGGGCTCTCTAGGCTGCCCGAGCCCTTAAACAGATAGGTCTCGCTGGCGCGGACAAAGTCGGCGGGTTTACGACTCGCGATGGCGGCAGCTTTGCGCTCGGCCTGGCTCACCGCAGCCTTCTTCTCGACGGGATTTGGCTTCACGCGGGTCTTGCTGCGACCCTTGCGCTTCTTCTTATCCTTCTTCTTGTCCTTCTTAGACTTGCCTTCGTCTTCGTCGCTGGCTGCGGCCTTGTCGCCATCCGCCTTGTCGCCTTTGTCTTCCGCCTTGGCGGCGTCTCCCTCGGGCGCAGCTGGCTTTTCGGGCTCGGGGGCTTCCACCTTCGCGAGACCCGTCAGCATGTCGTCGGTGAGCTTGATCTGGTCGCCGCTCGGCAGCGACGCTTCCGTGGCGTTGAATGGATAGGCGCCGACGTTGGCATGCTCTGCCGAGACGACGCGCCGCTCCAGCGCCATCGAGGGATTTTCATGATCCTTCGGCTCGATGAACTTAGTGGGCGGCTGAGGATCCGACGTCCACTTCTTTTCGTAGGTGGCCGTGGTTTTCACTTCCTTGCTGCCGCCGACCTTCTTGTTGGTCTCTTTGCTGCGGCGCTCGACCCAGGCGTACATCTCGACTTCGCGTTCGAGTCGCAGGTAGTTAACCGGCTTTAGAAACTGCGGGTCTTCGAGCTTGTCGTCGGTCTTCAGATCGCCAGTGACGGCGACTAGCTTGCCCTCGGCGCCCTTATCGACGCTGTCGGCCTTCACCTCGACCGACTTCTTGGCCACCTCGGACAAATCGACGCGGCCTTCGTTCCACCAGAGCACCCAGAAGGATGCCAGGAATAGAAGTGCACCGATTGCGACGCCCTTGATCGACTCCATCAAGTTTGCGCCGAAGCCAACCTGCTCAACCTGCTCGACTTGATCCGCCATCGCGTTTCCCCACAGACAGGGCCATTGCCAGGGCGCGGACCTGCAGTGCCTGCAGACCCGCGTCAGTATCGGACGAGCGTATCACAGGCTGGCTTGGCCCCGGCGGCGAATTCCTTGCGAAGTTGCGACGCTGGCCGCGCGCCGGCTGGCTTTGAGCGGGCGCACCAGGGGCGAAGCAAGCGGCGAAGCGGTGCTCCATATCTGGGCTACGGGTCGCCACCTCGCCGGGTCGCGAGCTGGACTCGGGCGGTCCGGTGGGTGGTTGGGGTGTCAGACCCGCTGGCTATCGTGCCCGCCGCTTGTCCCCCAGCCGCCAGCCAGTGCAGTCGCGCCCGCCCGTTTGGCCCCGAGTGCCTGCCGGCCGGAACCGTTCAGAGGCCGCTTCGCTCGTCGCAGGACAGCCCGCAGATAAAGAGATGGCGACGGAGGAGAAGAAGGTGATATCGTATTGTAGAACGGCAGTTTTCTTCGCGTTGCTCGTGCGCTCCACCTAGGACGCACTGTTGATTTCAGCAAGGGAGAGGTCGTCATGACGAGCAAGACAAACCGAAAAAAGGCCGGCACCCGCGTGCCACGGCTCCCGGTTCAGCTGGGCGTAGAAGCTCCGATGCTCCTGACCTTGCACCTGCCGGCGTGGAACCCGCAGCATGATGCGACGGCAGATGAGAGGGTGCAGGAGAAAAAGGAGCCGCGCGAGGTGCAGTCCGGCTCCTGCGTGGTGGTGCTGGATCTCGATTAGCTGGCCTGTCCTAGCTACTTGCGTAGGTAACGTAGGCTAGGAAAGTCACCCTGCAGGGCTAAGTTGCCAGACGCATAGGCCAGCTGGGGGCTAAGCAGGACGACTTGGCGGGGGCGATAGAGCAGGAAGAGCGGCGCCTCGCTCTGCCAAAGGCTCGCAAGTCGTGTCATGGCCCGGCTTGGATCGCCGCTACTCCGCAGGCTGGCGAGGGCGCTTGGAAGCTCCGTCAGGGCTGAGTGACCAACGGGCAAGGCGTAGCCAAGCAGCGGCTCGATATCGATCGCGCTCCGCTCGCCGGTCCAGGCCCAGGCGAAGAGGACCAGCTCGAACGCGCCCCGTCGCAGCCGCAGCAAAAAATCGGGCATGTGGCAGGTCTCGATATCGATCTTGAGGCCCACCTTGGCTGTGGCATCCGAAAGGCGACGGGCTAGCTCGGCCAGCTCGCTCGAACCGCTGGGCACGAGCAGACGAAGACGCACCGGCCGGCCCTGATACAGGCGAACCCGGCCACTTGGCGGAGCAGGGGACGGGCTGGGCGCGGGCAGCAGTCCTGCAGCATCGAGCAGCGACTCCGGCGAGCCGATGCTCACCGCTTGGCCGATAGTCGAAAGAAAGCGGCCCATCGAGCTGGCTCCCGGCGCGCTCGCGGCTACGGATGCTCGGCTACCTGAGTCAGTTCCGTCCGACACCGCGGCGCTATCGAGCACGGGGAGCTGCTGGGCCACCCCCAGCCCCTTGCGAACCTCGCGCAGCCAGCGCTCGCGCTCGCGATCGACGATCTGCGCCAGGGCTTGCCGCACGGCGGGCATCGCCAGGAGCTGCGTTCGTCCATTGGGCAGCAGCACAACCACTTGGTTGGCATCGATGTCTAGGCGATGGAAGCGTCCTCGCTGGACCGCCGGTTCGACCTGCTCGGCCAGATATCGGGGCGGCACGCGGCCCAGCAGATCCACCTCACCCTGGCGCAGCAGCGACAGCCCAAGCGCACTATCGGCTGCGATCCGGAAACGTAGCTCGTCGTAGGCTGGGCTCGGTCCCCAGTAGCCGGCGTGTCGGCGCAGGATGATCTGGCTGCCTCGTCGCCACTCAGCGAGGCGGTAGGGGCCAGTACAGGTCGGCCGGCGGTTGAATGGCTGATGGATCAGGCTCCCCCCCGGGAAGTGAGCCGCCGGCAGGATGTCGAGCTCAGAGAGAGCGGCCAGGATGTGCCGGGGGCCGCTCTGCGCGAGCTGCGGGCTATGGCGGAAGTCGAGGCGAAGATGGTTCGCGCTCTCGACGCTGACGCGGATGATATCGGCCAGAAGAGCCTGAGTGCGGGGAGCGGACGATGCCGCCGCGCGCAGCATCTCGAGCGTTGCTCGGACGTCGTGTGCAGTGAGCGGTCGACCGTCGTGAAAGCGGGCTTCGCGTAGCCAGATCTCGACCCCATGCCCGTCGCTATCGAGCCGGAAGCGCTCGGCCAGAACTGGCTCAAACTCGCGCTGCATCGCTGCGCTCGCACCACTCCGCGAATCGCCTCCTGCGGGGGAGGCCCGCCGACGGAGAAGCGGCTCGCACAGCAGATCATGTGCGATGCGGTAGGCCCAGAGGTCGGGGTCCAAGATGGGATTGAGGTGGCTCGGCTCGGCATCGATGGCGATGCGCAGCGTCCCCTCTGGATTGCTTGCGGCCTCTGCCGGCGGAGGGAGCGTCACGAAAAGGAGGGCGCTCAGCAGGCCCCACAGCCAGCTTGACGACGCGGAGGTCCCTCCCCCCCCTCGGCTTGCACTCGACTGGCCGGCGGGCCACACTCGGCTGTTCGCAGTTAGATCTCGTTGCGTTGAGGGACGCTGCCGTGATACCTGTTTCGAGAGGATTTTCGCAGATGAACACATCGTCAGTCGCCGGGTTCGCCGGGGTGGTTCGTGAGCAGGGCCTACGCTACATCGGGTCGGTTCGGCTTTGGGGGCTGGTTGGCTTGCTGGGCTTTTTGGGCTTGGTGGGCTGCAACAACTCTGGGGGCGGGCTACTCGATGATCCGGGGGCGACTGCACTTCCCTCGCTCAAGGTCAACCTGCCGCCGCCACCGTCGTTCGCCGAGCCGAACACCCCTCGCGAATATCCCGACGGGACGGTTTCGGTTTATGGCCTGCGGAAAGAGTTCCACCGCTACAGCGAGCAGAAGAACAAGTACCTCGGCCAGAAGGTCAAGCTCAAGGCGTTTCTCCTCGAGGTCTATCAGTGTCCGGTCTGCCCCAAGAACCAGACCTGCAAGCCCTGCTCTGAGCCCCACATGTTCGTTGCCGATGAGGCCAACTCAGCCAAAGACAAGGCCATGCTGGTCGTCGAGCACCGCGTGTTCAAGGTCAAGGATCCGAAGATCACCATCGGCAAGCAGTACACCTTTGAGGGCATGTTTCAGCAGTCGAGCCCCAAGGGCTTCTCGGCCAGCGACGGTCTGATTGTCTTTTACACGATGGTGGATGACACCAATAAGCCGTACATCGGCCCAGCCCAGGTGGCTGAGCTAGAAGCCGCCAAGTTCGAGGCCGCAGCGGCCAAGGCCAAGGGGGCGACCCCACCGCCGCCCGCACCCGGGAAGTAGTCGTCCTCTCCCCGCCTCCGTTCTCGCCACCTCTGTCCTGTCCTGCCAATCCGTCTCGTGTTCTCCAAATCGCTGCGCTCCATCCTTAAAGGCGTCTCGCGCTCGTTTTATCTCAGCGTCCGGGTGCTGCCGGCTGCCGTGCAGGAGCAGGTTGCCGTCGGCTACCTCCTAGCACGGGCCGCCGATACCCTGGCCGATACCCCGATCTTGCCGGCGGCGGATCGTCGGCAGCTGCTGTCGCTTCTGCGTCGGGCAGCGGCGGACGAGGACGGTGCCTTGCCTCAGCTCCTGTCTGCTCTCGTTGCGGCACAGACCGCCAAGCCCCTCAGCAGCGGTAGCGAGGCCATGCTCCTGCAGCGCCTCGCCGACTGTTTCGCGCTCCTGCAGCAGCAACAGCCTGGCGATCGGGTGCTCCTGCGGCGCGTGTTGGACCAGCTGACCTGTGGCATGGAGCGCGATCTGGAGCGCTTTCCCTGCCTAGATGGCAGCGTGCCAGCGAGCCAGGTGGTCGGCCTGACCGACCGGGATGACCTCCTTGAGTACGCCTACTTCGCGGCGGGCTGTGTCGGCGAGTTTTGGACGGATCTCATGGCCGCGCACGTTCCCGCCCTCGCTCACTTGGCCGAGCCAGCACTGCGACGTCGCGGAGTGGCTTTGGGGCAGGCTCTGCAGCTCGTGAACGTCATTCGCGATGTCCGCGCCGATCTACAGATCGGCCGCTGCTACTGGCCCGCGGATCTCCTACAGCCCCATGGGCTCTCGGCCTGTCGCTTGGCTGAGATCGCGGGCACGCCCCAGCAAGCGGCCAGCGCGTCCGAGCTTTCGTCCCTGAACACGCTGACCCGCGAGCTCTGCGACTTCAGCCTGGGGCTGTGTCAGGAGGCCTGGCCGTATGTGCAGGCCATCCCGAAGACCGAGATACGCCTGCGCCTGGCCTGCATTTGGCCACTGCTCTTGGCCATCGATACGCTGCAGGCCTTGCGGACTGCTGGCTCGCCGCTGTCTGCGTCGGGGCCACCGATCAAGATCGCACGTAGCCAGGTCTATAGCTTGTTGTGGGAATCAACCGGCGCCGCTATGCGTGATCGCTTTTCGGATGGTCACCGCATTGATCACGTCTTTCTGCAGCATGCGAACCGCATGGCCTGAAAATGTGTGGGCTGATCTGCGAGCTGCCCGGTTCTCCGCCCTTGTCAGGTTCTTGACAGGCCCGAGGCATGACCTTATTTTGCCCAACCGCTTCAATCCACCCGATCCAGCTGCCATGAACCAGCAGTGCCTCTAGTCAACTCGGCGTGTAGCCGGCTGGCGGCACCCCTTCACCGAACCCAAGAACCACAACCACCAACCACTTTTGACACGGGGTCACGATGGCTGAAGTCGCAGAGAGTCAAGCCGGCGGAGCAGCCGCTGGCAAGAGTCACGGCCAGGCACAGAGCCGCGCAGGCAGTCGAGCGTCGGGCCGGACCATGATTCATGTCGATGGGCTGACCAAGAACTACGGGCTGGTCAAGGCGGTCGCTGGCATCTCCTTTGATGTGCATGCCGGCGAAATCCTCGGCTTCCTGGGGCCCAACGGAGCGGGCAAGACGACGACGATGAAGATCCTTACGTCGTATCTTTCGCCGACCGCAGGCCGAGCCGAAGTGGCCGGCTACGACGTCTCAGAGCAGTCGCTGGAGGCGCGGGCGCGCATCGGCTACTTGCCCGAAGGCACGCCGCTTTACAAAGACATGACGGTGCTGGAGTACCTAAACTTCGCATCGGACGTCCGTGGGCTGCCGCGGGGTGATGGGCGAACCCGTCGGCTGCGCCAGGTCGTCGAGCAGTGCGGTCTGGGCGACCGGCTGGGCTTCCTCATCGGCGAGCTCTCGAAGGGCCTCAAGCAGCGCGTGGGCCTGGCCCAGGCCATTCTGCACGAGCCCGAGGTCCTCATTCTCGACGAGCCGACGTCCGGCCTCGACCCCAATCAGATCGTCGAGATCCGCCAGGTCATCAAAGACATCGGCAAGAGCAAGACCGTCATCTTCTCGACGCACATCATGCAAGAGGTGCAGGCCACCTGTTCCCGCATGCTGATCATCAGCAAGGGCAAGATCGCGGCCGACGGCACCCCCGATGAGCTCTCGCGCAAGGCGCAAGGTGCGCAAGAGCTGAGCATCGAGCTCACCGGCGGTCTGGAAGAAGCCCGCGAGGGTCTCTCGGCCGTGAAGGGAGTCGCCTCGGTGCGTTCGCTAGCCCCGGAAGCCGACGACACGGCGGGCTCGCATCGCTTTGTGGTCATCGCGCAGGAGGGTCAGGACCCGCGGGGCGACATCTTCCGCATGGCGGCCCAAAAAGGGCTCGTCCTGCTTGAGCTTCGGCGCGAAAAGGCGTCGCTCGAAGATGTGTTCCGTGCGCTCACCGGCGGCACTCATGGACACAACTAGCCTCGGGCTTGCAATCCTCCTTCAGCTTCGGAGATGGCGATGAAAAACACGTTCATCATTGCGCGCCGAGAGCTAGGCGCGTACTTCAACTCGCCGATCGCCTATGTGGTGGTCGCGGTGTTCTTGCTCCTATCGGCGCTGCTCTTCTTTAGCGCGCTGTTCCTGCAGGGTCAGGCCGACCTGCGTGAGCTTTTTGATGGCTTCTGGACGACGCTGCTTGTGGCCATCGTCGGACCGGCCATCACCATGCGGTTGCTCGCCGAAGAGCGCAGCAACGACACACTGGAAGTGCTGCTGACCATGCCGCTCACCGACTGGGATGTCGTGCTGGGCAAGTACCTGGCGGCGCTCGGCGTCTTTGGGTTCGCCATGCTGATGATGGCGCTCTTCGGCGTCACCGTCGCAATGATCGGCCCCCTCGACAAGGGCCCGGCCTTCGCCGGCTTCCTGGGGCTGTTCCTGGTGGCGGCGACGTACATGGCGATAGGCCTCATGACCTCGTCGTTTACCAAGAACCAGATCGTCTCGTTCATCGGTGCGGTCCTGCTGTGCCTCATCCTGTGGCTCATCGGTAAGGTCGTGCAGATCTTCCCGCCGACGGTGCAGCCGTTCCTGGATTGGCTGGGCATGGATCGCCATGTCAGCGGCATGGCGCGCGGCGTCATCGACACGCGGGACCTCCTGTACTTTGCAACCCTCATCACCTCGTGCCTGCTGGTGACGCAGGTGACGCTGGACAGCCGGAGGTGGCGCTAATGGCCAAGCCGCTTTCCAAGGGCAAGACCGGGGCGAATGCCATCGGTTTTGTCGTCCTAACCATTGCTGCCCTAGGGGCAGCGAACTTCGTCGGTACGCGCTTCTTCAAGCGCCTCGACATGACCAGCGAGAAGGTCTACACGCTGTCGCAAGGCAGCAAAGACCTCGTCAAAAACCTGCCGGACCGCCTGAACGTCAAGCTCTTCATGAGCGAAGACCTCAAGCCGCCGTTTAAGCAGCATGCACAGTTCGTGCGCGACCTCCTCTCGGAGTACGAGACCTATTCCGAGGGCAAGCTGAAGCTGGAAGTCATCAAGATCGGCGAAGGCGACAGCAAGAAGGAAGAGGAAGCGCAGAAGTACAAAGTCCAGAAGTCAAACCGCGGCGTGGTGTCGGCCAACAAGTTCGAGATCGGCAGCACCTTCCTCGGCGTCGGCTTCGACTATCACGGCGAGATCGAATCGATCCCGATCATCGAAAACGATGCTGGTCTGGAGTTTGAGATCTCCGGCCTCATCAAGCAGATGACGGTGAAGAAGCGAAAGATCGCGTTCGCCAGCAGCGAAGGCGAGCTGACCCCCGGCGGTGGCCACGGCAGCGGTCTGCAGATCCTCTCGGAGCAGCTCAAGAAGACCGGCTACGAGACGACCTCCGTCGAGCTCAAGGCGGCCATTCCGCCCGATGTCGATGCGCTGTTGATTGTCGGCGCCAAGCAGCCGTTTACCGATCGCGCCAAGTACGTCGTCGATCAGTTCTTGATGCGCGGCAAGTCGGTCGGCGTATTCGTCGATGGCCAGGTCCTGCAGACGCCACGCGGCATGATGATGCCCGGCATGGACATGCCGCAGATCGCGCAGAACAACGAGGCTAACCTCGACGATCTGCTGTCGGTCTACGGCGTGAAGATCAAGCAGGACATCGTCCTCGACATGCAGAACTACATTGGCCCGGTGCAGGTGGGTGGGCAGATGCTGGGTGTGAACCATCCAGTGTTCTTGGTCGCCGGCCCGCTGCCGCAGGTGCACCAGATCAACACGGGGCTCAAGGCCGCCATCTTCCCGTATGCCAGCTCGCTGGAGCTTGTCGGCGAAGCCAAGGACGGCAAGGGCAACGTCACCTTCACCAAGCTCGCCGAGACCAGCAAAGAGTCGTGGCGTCCGCAGGGACCGTTCGTGTTTATGCCGACGCAGCGCGCTCGCGACATGACGATCGGCACTGACAAGGGACCGTTCCCGCTGGCCTACGCCGCTTCTGGCAAGTTCAAGAGCGCTTTCGCTGGCAAGCAGGCAGTGAAGGAAGACGGCAGCAAGGTCGATGGCAACGTCAGCCAGCCGGGTGTCGACCCCATGGTGTCGGAGTCGCCGGCTACGGCGCGCCTGGTCGTCATCGCTGACTCGGAATTCATCAGCGACCAGTACGTGAACCTAGGCCTGCGCAGCGGGCTGCAGCTCTACGTCGCCAACCTGGCCTATGCCCTCAACATCGTCGACTGGCTGGCGCAGGACGAGGCGCTGGCGCAGGTCCGCAACAAGGGCATGCAGAGCCGTCCGCTGGATCAGGTCAAGGAAGGGACAGTGACGCTGATCAAGGCCGGCAACATCATCGGCCTGCCGCTCCTCCTGCTGCTCATCGGCCTAATCCGCTGGCGCATTCGCTCCAGCGCTCGCACCACCGCCAAGCTCTAGACCCGGAGATCTGAGTCAATGGAGAAGAAAAATCTCTATGCCTTTCTGGCTCTTGCCGTTCTGTGCGGGTTGGCGTTCTACGCCATGCGCACGCCCGAGAAAGGGGAGCGCATCGGCGAGAAGCCGCGCGCTGTCGCTGAGATCAAGAGCGACAAGATCGCCACGCTAGAAATCACGCAGCCCGGTGGCAGCGACAAGATCACGCTGACCAAAAAGGGCGAGAAGTGGCAGGTCATCGCGCCCTATGACAAGCCCGCCGACCAGAGCGCAGCCAAAGCGGCCGCCGAGGCGCTTGAGAAGATCAAGTGGGGTGACATCACCACTCAGCAGAAGGATCGCCACGGCGAGCTAGAAGTCAGCGATGACAAGGCCGTGCATGTGGTCGCCAAAGACGCAGCGGGGGGCGTGATCGCCGACCTGCTGCTTGGCAAGTCGGCCGGCAGCGCGACCATGGTCCGCGTCGCGGGCAAGGACGAGGTCTGGCAGGCCGGCGACCTGTTTACCTCCACGTTTAAGCGCGAGGGCAAGAGCTGGCGCGACCACGTCGTCTTCGATCAGAAGGCGGACGAAGCGCAGAAGGTGACGCTGAGCAGCGCCGCCGGCAAGGTCGTGCTCGAACGTCAGGCCGCACCGGCCGACAAGGATGGGAAGGGCGCCGCACCCAGCCTGTTTGACGCCAAGTGGAAGGTCAGCGAGGGGGCCATCCCGACGCTGAAGCCCGGTGTCGAGCTGGATCACGCGATGGTCAATCGCATGGCCCAGGGTCTTGCCACCCTGCGGGCCGGTGAGTTCCTGGATGCCGGCAAGCCGGAAGAGCTAGGTCTTTCGCCCGGCGCCGCGGGACAGATCGAAGTCAGCGTCACCTTCAAGGATGGCAAGACCGCCGGTATCCGCATCGGCAGCGTCAAGGGCGAGGACTACAACGTGCAGACCCTCGACGGCCCGCAGATCTTTACCGTCAAGAAGTGGGGCATGGAAGCGCTGGCGCATGTTGCTGCTGACCTGGGCGACAAGTCGCTGGCCAGCCTCAAGGCGGATCAGATCGACAGCGTCACCGTGGTGCAGGGCACCGATGTGCTGGTGGTGCGCGCCGCCGACAAGACCTGGAAAGCCGACAAGCTCGCGGATGCCGACGAGGGCAAGCTGAAGTCACTGGCCGAGAGCTTTGACAACCTGAGCGGCTCGGGCTTCGTCCCGGCCGGCGCTCCCGAGCTGGCCTCGCTGGCCAAGCCACGGGCGATGGTGACGGTCGTCAAGAAGGGGGGCCCCAAGTCCGGTCCTCCCCTGGTGCTCAAGATTGGCGATGCGCGTGGCGACGATGTGGTCGTGCAGCGCGCTGGCGTACCGGCGGGTGAAGCGCTCTGGCTGAAGAAGATGCAGGTCGACCGCTTCCTCAAGAAGCCGGCTGACGTTGCCAAGGACAAGAAGTAAGCCGCTCGCTTCGCTTCGCCTCGAAGGGCTCTCCGCCTCTCTCCCGCCCGTCCTTCCCTCCCACCTTCCTCTTCTCTGAAAACTCCGGCTGATTCTCGGAGCTGCGCCGGCTTTGATGCGCGACGGCTTGCCTTACCGCGGCACGCAGTGAGCTGGCGGGGGCCGCTACTTCATCGAGGCCTCGTGAAACTCTGCCGTTGCACCATCGGGATTGATCTTGCGGTAGGCCTGGGTGGTGATGGCAAAACAGCTGATGATCTGGTTGATCAGGTCTTTGCCGAGGCCGAGCGGCAGCAGGAGCTCGCTGAACTTGCTCCATCGCAGCTCGACTTGCGTGTAGCTGATCAGGCTGTAGTTCGGGTACTGCATGGCCTGCGGGGCATATACCGAGGCCGCCAGCAGCTGAAGGGGAAGGCTCATCGGATCCGGGGCCAAGATGGAGTCGCTGATCCTCTTGCGACAGTTGTCCGGGTCCTGCTCGATGCCGACTGATAGCGAACCCCGTCCCAGGCCCCAGCCATAGGCGGAAAGAGCACCATCGAACTTGGCGTCCGACACCGCGACCAGGCGATTGGTGCGGATGATCACCGGCCGGATAGGCAGCTCGTAGGCATCGTCGAGGCGATTGGGAGGCAGGCCGGGTACCTTGGGACATAGCCGTGGGGTATTGAGATGGCTGGCCAGCCCATGCACCGCAGCATTCATCGTCGGGTCGAGCTCCAGCTCGACCGTCGAGGCGCTGAAGCTATCGCTGCGACTTAGGCGATCCGAGCTGACCACCGAGCTGAGACAGCCATCCTCGCGCACCGTGCCCAGACTGATCGAGCCCCCCGCCGCCTCTGCGCTGCCGATCGAAAGCCCGACGACGTAGCGTTCGCGTCCAGCGTGGTCCAGCCCCCGCACTGGCAGCACGCGAAAGGTCTGAGACGGCTGGTCGCCGTCGAGCATCGCCCCCACCAGCAGGGCCACGGTATCGTCGGGGATGTGGCGGGCCACCACGCGCAGGTCGGGGATGGGCTCGCAGCCCGACTGCAGAGCAAGGCAGAGGCCCATACCCAGCGGGAGGCTCCAGGCCAAGCGATGCCGACGCGATGTGGACGTCATGCGAACCTCCGAGAGGGGACGCTAAAACTGCAGGCTGAGCGTGCCCGTATGGCTGTCGCGCTGGTCGCGATACAGCTTGATGCCCACCACCACCCCGATGGTGCCAGCCACGGCGCTGCCCAGCGCAAGCCAGAACCAGGGGCGCTTGTAGACGGCAGTGAACTTCTCTTTTTCTAGCTGCTGCTGCGTCTGCTCGATCGCGAGCTCGATCTCGCGCCGCTTCTGCTGTTGTTCTTGCAGCACCTGCAGCGTGCGCAGGTGATCGCGAGCTTCCGCCGCAAGCGTGTGATTGGGAGCAAAGATCAGGAAGCGCTCATAGCAGCGCGTTGCGTCGGCGTAGCGCTCGGCTTTGCGGTAGGACTGCGCGGCGTTGAACAGATAGATGGGGCGTGGCTCACGGGCGTAGGCCCGCTCTAGCGCCTCGGCGGCGGCGGGGTAGTCCTGACGCGCGAACATGTGGCGGGCATAGCTGACGAGCAGGCTGGCCGAGGCGCTGGCCGAGGGGGGCGCTAGCTGACCCCGCTCGATGTCCTCATCCGCCGCATCCCCGCTGCGCGCCCGCGGACGACCGCTGTCCGCCCCGGCGGGCAACGCCAGAGCAAGCACCAGCAAAGCGACAGGCAGGGTGGGAGACAGCCGCGCAGACATCCGCTGAGAACCACATTATAAATCGGATTCTCGACGGGAAGGGGGGCGCTGCGTTGCCGTGGCTGGGGCGATAGGGGGGCCAGTCGTGCCGGGGCTTACTGGTGCAGAATTTTTTCGGCCTGCGACAGCGCCTGCACGCGCCAGCGCACCAGCGAGCTATCGCCGCTCTGCAGCTTGTGGGTCTCGCGCAGGACATCTTCCAGCGGCCACAGCGTGACGTGCGGATCGAAGACCGACGGGGGGCGGCTCTGCACCGGCTGCGACCAGCCAGCCATCATCTGCGTCTCGCCCGCCTGCAGAGCGCGTACGGCGGTATTCGCCAGGCGCGTCGCCAGCATGCGATCGAATGCACTCGGCGAGCCACCGCGCACGACGTGGCCGAGCACGGTCACGCGAGTGTCGATGTGACCTTCCGGGTAGCGCTGGCCAAGCTGCTCGTCGACCAAGTGCTTGAGCCGACCGGAATCGATGCGCACGCCTTCGCTCTTGATCACCAGCACGTGCCTGCGCCCACCCTGGCGGGAATAGGCCGAGTCGATGGCCTGCATCACGTGATCGACGATGGCGGACTCGGTCTTTTCCGCCTCAGGAAACAGCACGACATCGGCCTGCGCTGCCAGGCCGGCGACCATCGCCAGATAGCCACAGTCGCGACCCATGACCTCGACGATGAACGTGCGCTGGTGGCTGCCGGCGGTATCGGCGATGCGGTCGCAGGCTTCGACGATGGTGTTCATCGCGGTATCGACACCGATGGACATCCCGGTGCAGGCGATGTCGTTGTCGATCGAGGCTGGGATCCCGACGATGGCAAGCGGTCGGCCATCAAACGTCTTGGCCGGCTGCAGCGCGCGCGCACCCGAAAGCGAGCCATTTCCGCCCAGTACGATGAGCCCCGAGAGACG
This sequence comes from uncultured Myxococcales bacterium, assembly GCA_937952145.1. Taxonomy (GTDB): domain Bacteria; phylum Myxococcota_A; class Polyangia; order Palsa-1104; family JAEUJZ01; genus JAEUJZ01. The sequence continues at coordinate 50,890 of CALFYE010000339.1, read as the reverse complement.
CGTGGCGATAATGGCCTCCTGCGCCAGCGCTTGTCCCTCGGCGGTCATGAAGCGCTTGCTGCGCGCGCTGCCCAGCACCGTGCCGCCCCGTCGGGCAGCTTCGTCTAGCGCCCGCGTGCTGAGCGCGCGCACGCGGCCCTCCATCAGGCCCTTATAGCCCTCTTCGACGCCCAGTAGCTCAAGCCCGAGGGCGGTGCCAACCTTGGCGGCTGCCCGCAGCGCAGCATTCATGCCAGGTGCGTCTCCGCCCGAGGTGAGTAAGGCCACGCGATCGCCGTGCCGCAGCGGCTCCATCATCAAGGTCTCCCTGCTGTCTCGCCGTTAGCTCGCCGTTAGCTCGCCGTGCGGTCGCCGAGCCGAGGCCCAGCCCCCGCTGCCTCGCGCCTAGCTGGCGCTGCCCCCACCGGCGCCGCTCTTGAGCTGAGCCAAGGCGGGCTTGATCACCTGACCGATGAACTCGCGCAGCGTGGTGGCCGTCGTGGTGTGCGGTGTCCGTGGCTCCACCGGATTCATCCGGCCGTCGACGATGGCCTGGTACATCTCGCCCACAATGTTTACCGCGAAGTCAGGCATACCGAACCCTAGCATGGCCTGCTTTGCCGCTTCGACGGGAACCTGCTGATAGCGCACCGCTTGCCCCAGCACGCGGCTCAGCTCGACCACCACTTGGTTCTGCGTCAGATCCTTGGGGCCGTGCACGCCGACGATGTGATGACCGCGCCAGCTATCGCAGAGCAGGTAGGAAGCCGCCATCATCGCGATGTCCTTGGTGGCCACCATCGGCATCGGGATATCGGCGGGCAGCGGCATGTAGATCGTGCCCGAGGCGATGCCGTGCAGGCTCATGAGCAGGTTCTCCATGAAGAAGCCGGCGCGCAGCGCGACGAAGTTGGGGACGCTGGCCTGGAAGTCGTTCTCGATGCCGCGCAGCACGCTGACTGGGCCGGTGCCGTCGCCGCTCTGTGCACCGACGCTGGACACCATCACCACCGTCTTTACGCCGGCCTTCTTGGCCGCCCTGGCCGCCTGCGTTCCGAGGCCGCTGGCCCAGACCTTGAAGTCCGGTCGTCCTCCCACCGGCGGCGTCAGCCAGAACAGGGCGCGGGCGCCGCTTAGCGCTTGGTCCAGCACGGCTTCCTCTTCGATCGAGCCCTGCACCAGGCGGGCGCCACGATCGACGAGCGATGCCACCTTATCGGCGGTGCGGCTGATGACGGTGATGCTCTCGCCGGCGGCGATTAGCTGTTCTGACAGAGCGCGACCGATGTTGCCATTGGGGGTGTTGATGACGATGCTCATGGACAGCGGACTCCTTGCAAGGGCGGTAGAGCGGTCGACAGGCGGGAGAACCCGGGGGCTCGACACGCAAATAGCAGCTTACTTTACCAAAGGCAGCGGCTAGACGGGGCCGGTGTTTCGAAGGGGAGGGGTGGGGCGAAGACGATGCGCAGGAGCGCAGGGGGGCGCTGCGATTTAGGCGACAGCTAGGCTCGTAGGGCAGGTGTGGCCGGGCGCAGGAAGGTGCGATTCAGCATCGGGTGGTTTTCGTCGGTGGGCCCAAAGTCGGTGTCGGGGTGCCAGGCCAGCACATCAAGCGGCTGGTCGCTGGTGACAAAGCAGTGGCGACTGCCCGCCGGGATGCGCCAGGCCATGCCCGGCGACAGCGGATAGCGCCCCTTGTCGGTGAAGCAAGTGCCGTGACCCCCCGCGATCACGCCGATCCGCTCGGAAGGGTGGCTGTGACTTGACTGGTGAGTGCGCGGCGGGATGTGCAGGTGGTTCAAGCAGGGCTCGCCAAGGCGCGGGGGGCAGACCAGCAGCGTGTCGCTGCAGCCATCGATGTAGCGCAGACGCCCACCGGCTTCTAGCGGCCCACCGATCTGGAATAGGCCCCGGTACTGCAAGCGACTGATCACCAGGCTGCGCCCGGCCGTGCCGTCGATCGTCCCGGCTCCCGGCACGACGCAGAAAGCCCCCGGCCGCAGGGTGAAGCGGTCGCGATCGCGGACAATCGTGACCTCACCGTCGGTGATCAAACAGAAGTGCGTGTCGTCGGCGGTCAGGCTGAGCGCGGCGTGGTCCACTCCGAACACTCGACTGGGGTGCTCTCCGTCGCGCAGATCGAACAGCAGGCCGTGAGTGATGGCAACCGGATAGAAGTCAGCAGGCATCGTTGAGCATCGGGCGGAAGAGGGCCATAGAAGGCAAGAGAGGGAAAGCGCTAGGCGCTACTCGAAGCGCAGACCTGTCACCGCGGCTTCGCCGGTGGCGCTGACATCATTCATGAAGTGACCCAGCTTGAAGGATAGGCGCTGTACGCCGTGGGGTGTCGTCCCGGCCGAGCGTTTCCATGTGTCGCCGTCGCGATGCTGGTGCTCGAACATCGACAGCGGCAGGCGGTGCTCGGCCCAGTCGGGCGACAGCGTGATCGGGGGTGAGCGAAAGCGCTCGTCTGGGCTGAGCTCCAGAAACAGGCGAAGCTGGGCCAGCCCCTGACCGCGGGCCGAGAACACCACCTGGCGATATTTGTCGACCGTCGGCAGCGACTCGCTGGCGTCGAGGTTGACGTAGAACTTGCCATCGCTGGCCGACGGGCCGAAGTGTTCGACGCGCACCACCGCCGCCGGCCGGCCGGCGCTCTCTTCAAAGCGCAGGGTGGCCTGGGTCTCGGGATTTTTGTGCAAGGCAAAGTGCCCGCTCGCTGCGGCCATCGAGTAGTCAACGGGCGGAGCCGCCTGCAGGAGCGACCGCACCCCCAGCACCGCAAGGAGGCCGACGGCGGCCCCCGTACCGACGAGCAGCGCGCGACGGCGGGTGGCCAGCGCCTGCGTCCGCTCGCGCTCTAGCTGCTCGGCAGCCTGCTCGACGTAGTGAGCGGGTACGCCGAGCTCTGCCGCCGCCTCCGACAGCACCTGCTTTTGCAACAGCGCATCGCCATGATCGCGGTCGCGCTCGGCTAGCTGGATGGCGCGCTTGAGGACTTGGGCATCGCTGCTCTTCGGCGCGGAGCTTGGCATGACCTCTATCCTATCACCCGGCGCGTCTGTCCGCGGCGACCCAGCGTCGGCACGCAGCACCTGCCGCAGCCAGGACTCCAGCGTCAAAAGCAGCCAGATTTTGACGCCGCGGCGTGGACGCAGCCCCGGCAGCTTTCCGTCCACCAGGCGCTCCAGATAATCGGACTGGAACAGGCCATGGGGGCGCAGACCGTCCAGCAGCCGCTCGCGGGCGTAGGGCAGAAGCGGGCCGGAAAACCAGCCCTCCACCGGCACCAGCATGCCGCTCTTTTCGCGCTCGCGAATGACGGCGGGCACGATGTCCGCCACCGCCGCTTTCAGCAGGTACTTTTCGACGCTGCCCCGCAGCTTCAGGGACGCGGGGATGGCAAAGGCCAGCTCGACTACGCGGCGGTCAAAAAGCGGGGAGCGCGGCAGCACGCCAAAAGGCGCCGAGAGCTCATCGACCTTGGGCAGGATGTGGTACGCGCCCTTCCATGCCACGTTGAGCGCCATCAGCTTGCCGACGAAGCTCGACCAGCGAGCATCGGCCCAGTGCCCGGCGACTTCACTCTGCAGATCGGCGAGACCGCAGGCCGCGAAGGCCTCGGGCTGCAAGAGATCGCGCAGCTCATCGGAGCACTTCTGGTGCGCGCGGAGGTAGCTCTGGGCGCGGGCCATGGCTTCGCCGCCCAACCCCTCGCCCCCGTCGCCCAGAAGCTCAGCAAGCAGCATCGGTACGTTCTTGGGACCGCCGAAGCAGGGATCGCCGCCTTCGCCGTTGAAGACGACGCCGGCGTACGCGGACGCCTCGCGAAAGCACAGCGCGTTGGGCACAGTCAGTGGATCGCCATTGGGATCGCTCAGCCGCGCGATGGCCTGATCGATATGTGCGAGCACGACGCGTGGCGAGAGCTCGATGATGCGGTGCTGCGTGCCGCAGTGCGCCGCCAAGAGCGAGCTAAACGGCAGCTCATTTTTGTACTCGGGACCAAACGACAGCGCGAAGGTCTGCAGCGGCTGGCGTCGCTGCCGTGCCGCAAGAGCGACCACCAAGCTGGAGTCGATGCCACCCGACAGCGTCGCACCCACCGGCTCGTCGGGATCGGCGGGTAGCAAGGCCGTGACGGTCTTTTCCAGCGTACTGCGCAGGCGCTGGCGCAGCGTTTCCTCGCCGAGCAATTCGGCAGGATCGGGCTCCGGCGGCAAGCGGAAAAATGGGATCGACGTGGGCTGCGTGCCGCAGAAGCGCAGGATCTCTCCTGGCAGGACTTTGCAGATGCCGGTGGCCAGCGTCTGTCGCCCGGGCACGTAGGCGCAGGACAGGAAGCGCGACAGGGCCGGCAGGTGCAGCTGAGCCGGGCCATCGAGCGCGGCCAGCACGGCATGAATCGTCGAAGCGAAGATCACACCGTCGCCAACGACCGCGTAGTACATGCCGCGGTGCCCGATGGCGTCGCGCGCCAGACATAGCTGGCCCTGGCGATCGATCCAGGCCAGCGCAAAGGCGCCCTGCACCTCGCCGAGACGAGCGCGATCCACAAGGTCGCGCCAGGTCGATAGCTCGTCGACTCTGCGGTCCTCGATGACACACGCGTCCCAGTCGGCCAAGAGTCGCAGCCCGGCCAGGTCGTCGGCTCGTAAGAGCCGCGCGGCGGGCCCAAGCGCCGTGAGCAATCGCGACCCGCGCTGCGCTGCGTCCTTGCCGGTGGCGCCGCCGATGCGACCGTGCGGACGCACTCGCACCGCGTCACTTCCCAGGGGCGCTCCAGGCTGTGCGCGCACCAAGATCGGCGGCGGCAGACCCATGGTGGCATCGGTGGCTTCCGGCGGTGGGACGCTCGAAGGCGTGGGCTGGGTCATCGGCTAGCCGAAGCTGTCGCCCCCTCCGTCCGAGGAGGTGGCGTCCGTGCTGAAGATGACGGTATCGACGTGGGTGATGTGCCCGTAATCGCTGCTCTTGGTCAGGGCCGCGCTGTCGGTCTTGCGCTCGCTGATGGCGCGGAACAGGCGCTTGATGACCTGCTCGGGACGGACTGCTGCCAGGGACAGTCGGTGCTTCTGCAGCCAGGCATACTCCTCGGCGGTGACTCCGTCGGGGCAGAGTGCGCTCTGATCATCGGGGCCGGCTTCTTGCCACAGACCTTTGAAGCTTTCGGCGTGGGCGGGGCGCAGACCGACGTCGAAGATCGGGCCCTGGCCCAAAAACCAGTCCGGGCTGTGGGCCAGCTTGTGGGCCATGGCGCAGCCCTCCAGCGTCGCATCGTGCAGGGCAAAGATATGCAGCTTGGGGTTGCGCTTGAGCATGCGGCGGACGATGTCGAAAACTGACTCGGGATAGCCGCCAACCGACAGCACCGCGCAGTTGTTTTCGAAGTGAAAGTTGTTGGCCAGCAGCAGATCGACGGTCTCGCGCCGATCGCAGATCACCGCCCGATCGAACGAGTAGTGCTCAAGCTCGCTCTGCATCGCCGAGATCGTGGCGGGCGTCGGCAGAGCGGCACGCGGCTGGATCAGTCCAGCCGGGGTCCCATGCGCGCCCTCCCACAGACCCAGGAAGGTGTGGAAGGACAGCGGCGAGAGCTGGACGCGCTGCTTCGCTTGGCGATCGATCAGGTACACGCCGAGCAACACCGGCAGGCCCACCAGGAACAGAAGCGGGGTCACGGCGATGCTAAGGAACACCGACCCTATGCCCACAATCAGCATCGCGCAGCCAGCCCCTTTGCGCTGGCCAAAGCGGCTGCGGGCCAGCTCGAAGTAGAGGTTGTCGGCGGAGAAGCGCACGCGTCCCTGACCCGAGACGCGATGGATGGCCGCTTGAAACGCCGCATCGGTGGGGTGACCGGTCGTTGGATCAAACGCGAACGGCTTCTGGCAGCCGGGACACAGGCCGCCGATTCGCTCGCTCTTTTTCGAGTCGCGCAGGCAGTGAATGCACTTCATCGCGAGCCTCCCAGCCGCGGCGCGCGGCGGTCGTAAAAGCGCCGCAGCCAGGCTTCCAGCATGGCCAGCGCCCACAGCTTCTCGCCGATGCGGCGTCGGCGCGTCTCTGCCGGTTCGTCCTGACCTTGTCGCAGGCGCTCGATGTATTCCGGGCGAAACAGCCCGCGACGCGCGATCGCTTCTGGGGACAAAAGCTCGTCGATGATCGGTCGCAGCGGTCCCTGCACCCAGTCGGTCATCGGCACGCTCATGCCCGACTTCGGACGCCAGACGATGTCTTCTGGCAGGCGGCCTTGCATGGCCAGCTTCAGCACATACTTTTCGCAAGCGCCGTGCAGCTTTAGGTGCGGCGGGATGGCGAACGAAAAGTCGGCCAAGCGGCGATCAAAAAGTGGCGTACGAATATCCAGACCAAAGGCGCTGCACATGCGCTCGGCGCGCGGCAGGATGTTCTGCGATCCCTTGAGCGCGATGTCGGCCAGCCGCACGCGGTTGAGGAAGCTGCCGACTTGCGGATTGCCCAGGTAAGGCGCCAGCAGTGCCCGCCTTTGACCTGGGCTGCCAAGCTGAGCGGCGAGCGCGGGCGTGTACAGCGCATCCTCCAGCCCGTAGAAGCGATGGTAGGACTGCAGATACAGCTCTTCCGGCGAGGCTTCACGCACGATGCCGGCGAAGAGCGCGGCGGCGATCATGGGCTTGGTCGTCCAACCGCCAAACAGCTGGTCCCCTCCCTCGCCGTTGAAGATCACGCGCAGCCCGGCTTTCTGCGCCGCATGCCCGAGCAGGTACTGCGGTCCGGTGACGGCGTCGCCAAACGGCAGGTCCAGGCGGTACACGAGGTCATCGAAGATGTCGGCGATTTCCTTGCCACCAACGCGGATCAGCTGAAACTGCAGGCCTAAGCTCTTGGCCACCTCAGTGGCTTGCTCGCGCTCGACGCTGTGTTCGCCGAAGTCCAGGCTTAGGGCCTGCACGCGGACGCCGCAGTCGGACAGCCAGTAGCCGATCGCCGAGCTATCGATGCCGCCCGAGAGATACAGACCCACCTCGGACTCGCCGGACAGGCGACGCGCGACGGCCTCGCGACCTAGGCGACGCAAGCTGCGTACGGCCTCGGCTTGGCGCTCGTTGTCGTCGGCAGAGTGCTCGGCCAAGGCCTCGACCAGCGTGAAGTAGGGTGTGGTCTTCACCTCGCCGCGCTCATAGGTAAGGACGTGGCCCGGCAGCAGTCGTCGCACGCCAGAAAGCGGCACCGCTTCGCCCGGCACAAAAGAGAACGTCAGGTACTTGTGCAGCGCCGAATAGTCGAGCGCAATGTCGAGGTCGGGGATGGCCAGAAGCTGCTTGAGCTCACTCCCAAAATACAGCGTGCCCCGCACCTGCAGGTAGTACAGCGAGCGCACGCCAAACGGGTCGCGCAAGAGTCGCAGGCTGCGCGTCTGGGCATTCCACAGCGCCGCCGCAAAGGCTCCATCCAGGTCCGACAGGGCAGCGGCAAGATCTGCCCCCGCGGTGGGCGGCAGCAGTCGTCCGGCAAGCAGGCCGGCCGGTGAGTCGGTCGCCTTGGCTGGAGCCAACGTCCCGGCGCAGGCACACGATCCCGTCGGTCCGCGATGAATCCCCGGCGAGCGATGGGCGCGCTCGGCGAAGAAGCGATATCCCAGCGCCATACCCTCGCTCAGCAGGTGATCCGAGGTGTCGCCGCGGTAATCGACCGCTGCGAGCATGGCCTCCATGGTCTCTTGCGGGGATGCAACGTCACCAACCCAGCCGCAGATCGCGCTCAAGCTCTGGCCTCCGGGCGGTCAGCGTACGGTGGTCAACCGAGCGAGGCAAGAAAACCCAGCGGCGCGCGGCAGTCGCGGGCGCAGCGGTGGTCATCGCGCTGTCTGGGGAGGCCGGGCCAACTACAGGTGGCAGTACAGGCACATCGAGTTGCGGTGGATCTCGTCGTGGCTGTGCTGCTGCAGCCAGCTTATGGGGTGGGGATTGCCGCCGCTGCCGCCGACCTTGTGACAGCGAATGCAGCTGGTGTTGGGACCTTGGTCGTGACACGAGGCGCAGGCAGCAATATCGCGCCGCGCCGCGGTGCCGTGGAACTGCGGCGAGCTGGGGATACTCCAGCCCGGGGGGTGTGGGCTGCGTGGGTCGGTGGCGGCGGCGCTGAGGCTCTGCGCCGCATGACAGCCCTGGCAATAGCTGGGGCCGTGGCAGCGCTGACACATCGCCGCATCGAGGCGCGCTTCGACGGCGTGGCGGCCCAGGAAGTCGTTGCGATGGATGAAGTCGCTGCCGACGCGCTCGGGGAACTTGATCTCGATCTTGGTGGCCACGGTGCTGGCGTGACAGTCGGCGCAGAAGGTCTGCTCGTGACACTGGGCACAGCCGGCCGTCGCTCCGCGCGCGATGCGAGCGTGGGCTTTGACGAAGTTGCCCTCGTGCGAAAAGGCCGAGACCGGCTTGAGCTGATAGCGCGCCAGATCGCGATGACACTTCTGACAGCGCCCCGCATCGTAGTCCGCTTGGTGCTCGTGGCAGCTCAGGCAGGCCTGCATGCGCGGTGTCTCGCCCGGGACGCGCGTCGCATCAGCCCCGTGCCCACTTACCTGCGGCAGCGACTTGTGGCAGACCGAGCAGTCTTCTTTGACGCGCTCGATGTGGCTGGCGTGCGACATGACGATCGTCGGCTCGCGGCGCGGATACGGCGTGGCCTTCTGCACTTCGGTGTGGCAGAAGCTGCACTCGCCGCGCTCTTTCTTTTCGCGATGGCACTCCAGGCACTTCTGCTCCGGCGGGCGATAGTTCGGGCCCAGGCTCCCCGCGTCGTAGATCTCTTCGTGACAGCTCAGGCAGCCGACCTTGGCGCGCTCGTGCACGCTGTGCGGAATCTTGATCGAGTCGCTGCTGCGCGTGTACGCAAACAGCGCAGCGCAAGCGCTGAGCGTAGGCAGCAGCAGGAGCAGCAGGCCGTAGGCTCGCCATCGGCGGGACTTCGGCATCCCTCCCCCCGACGGAGGGACAATGCCCTTGGACATGGCGTCGCGTTTCATGGACGCACCTCGTGGAAGCGGCGCACTACGTTGTAGGCCAGTCGCGCGATGAATTCGAAGCGGCGCTCAACGAACGGCGTGACGTCGGTCATGCCGGTCAGCACCAGGCGAAAGCCCAGCGGGAAGTCGTACGCCGTGCTGGCGTGCACCGTGACCGAATAGGGCTGACCGTTGATCGCGCGCTGCAGGAAATAGCTGTCCACCCCCAGCGTCGTCAGAAACTGCGGCGACAAGCGATGCGAGCTATAGGCGCGCAGCTGCAGATAGCCATCGTCCGGCAAGAGCCGCAGCCGGGTCTCTAGGCTTAGGCTCGTGTGATCGCGCTGGCCGAGCAGCGTCGTCAGCTTGCTGCCGGCGTGGTGGCCGACGCCCTCGGGATACAGCACCGTGTGATAGTCGGCGACGACGCGCAGCCGACGGTTGGGACGCACAAAAAGATTGGCCCCCGCTTCGTCGCGCGTCTCTTGCGAAAAGACCGCCAGCACTGAATTCAGCGGCAAGAACAGATCGGGTGCCGTGCGGCGATAGTCCGCCCACATCTGGAAGTTGCCGCTGTGCAGCCACATCGCCGAGACGTCGATTTCCGCGAAGCGTCGCTCGGGAATGGCGAACAGCGCATAGGCATTGAGCGCCAGCTTAGGATGCGGCGAGTAGTGCGCATCAATCGCGACGTCTTGCCGCGCGATCTGGCCCGCTTGGTTGATCTGGTTGAACGAAAAGCCGACCTCGGCGCCGATGGCGTGACGATAGAAGAGCCGGCCACCGAAGATCAGATCGCCGCGACTGACCCCGAAGCGCGGCGTCACCGGCAGGCCGCCATAGCCCAAAAGGTGCAGGCCGCGATAGATGCGCACCATGGCACTGCCCCCATCGACCTGCGCGTTGCGAGCAGCACCGCCAAAGATCAGCTGACGTCCGACGCGTAGCTGTAGCCGCCGGTGCAGAAAGCCCCCTTCGACGTAGCCCAGGTCAACATCGCCCGACCAGTTGGCGCTGCTCGGCATGTCCCACAAAAGACCGCCCCAGCCGGCAAAGACGATGCGAATGCCGTCGGTGTAGGGGCGGACGAAAGTCGCGCTCAAGCTCAGCGATTCATAGACCGGCACGACGGTGTGCAGCTGCCCATCGCGGGGATCGGCATGGCCGGTCAGCAGCGTCGCCACCGTCATGTCCAGGACATCGGCGCGCACGGATGCCGCGGGGCCTAGGGCAGCCGCGCATAGCCCGGCAACGACGAGTCGGCATCGGGTTGTGCGTCGGGGCGTCGGTCCGGTGAGGCTAGCGGACATCGACCACTCCGTTGATGTGCGCGCTGGTCTGCGCCCCCGGGAAGCCGGTGACCAGCAGCGTACCCGTCGCGTCCATCGTCGCGGGATGACATCCCGCGCAGTCCGAAAGCCGCAGGGTTGGAGCGTGCGCCGCATCGCGCGGCGGAACGCCATGACACGACCCGCAGTAGGCTTGGCCAGGCTGTGTCCACGTCGGAGACTGCAACAGTCCGGTCGCGCTATCTGCCGACATCGCAGTGCCCCCACCATGGCAATACACTCGGCTGCAGCGTCCGCTCTGGCGATCCCAAGCGGGCATCGCTCCATCGGCCTGGGCGATGCTCACAAAGGCCGTCGAGCGCGGGAAGACCGACGCGGGCAGCACCGGATCGATGTGGCCCGGGCTCATGACGCTCGACGGCACGATATGGCAGTCGCCACAGGCGATCGGGCCGCGCAGGCGATGCGTGGCCTGCAGGTGGCTCTGATGCACGCCGACCCCTAGCGCGCTCACCTCGCGGTTGCCGCCGATGTCGTTCGGGGGCGCGATGCTGGCTGGCGATCCGTGACAGGCATAGCAGGTGCCGCTGCCATCGCCGACATCGACTCGCCCATTTAAGTGCAGGCCGCCCGGGACCAGGTTGTTGCCGGTATCGACGGTGCGGTTGTGACAGCGAACGCAGTGCGTCTGCGCGCGATCGTGACTGGCCGGAGGCAAGCCATGACAGGTTCCGCAGGCCGCTTGCTCTGGCGCGGCTCGCCACAGGGGGCGGGTGTAAAGCGCCTGCGCATCGCCGAACGGAGCGCCGTGGCAATAGATGTTTTCGCAGCCGCGATCGAGGCTAGAAAAAGCCGGCGCCGGTAGACGAATGCCATGGGGTGCCGAGAGCCCCGCCAGCTCGCCAAACTGGATGCGAATCGGGGCCATGCGCGGGCTGCCATCGGCCTCGAACAGGTGGCCGGGATCGCGATAGCTCTGCGGTGTCGGATGACACGCACTGCAAGCGATCGGGCGTCCCTGGCTGAGGCCTCGCACGTGCGCCGGATGCGCCTCACCTAGCTGTGAGCCGTGACAGGTGTCGCAGCTCGTCGGGCCCGCCGCGTGACACTTCAAGCACGAGGGTGCACCGTCGCGACCCGCGAAGTCAGCGCCATGGCAGACCGTGCACGACGAAAACTGCCAGCCTGCATCGCGCAAGAGCGCACCGTGCCACTCGGCGCGGTTGCTGGGATCCAGAATGCCAGGGCTGTGCACCCGCACCCCTTTCCCCGGCGCAAGCTCGCGCGCCGTACCGCAGGCCGCCACCACGCCGCACAGCAGAAGCGAGAGCACCATCAGCCCGCACTGGCGATGCCCCCGCGCCTGGCCATCGTGAATCGCGGGCCACAGAGGCGCCTGCACACGCTGTGGGCTCCTTCGCATCATGGCTCGATCACCCTCGTCTGCTTGCCGATTTCCGTGGCCTTGTCCTACTGCGCCAGCGCGCGGACGTAGGCGACCAGAAGCGGCAGCTGATCTGGGCGGACCTTGTCCTTAAACGCCTCCATCTCTTGCGCCTTGCCGTCCTTGTTGCGCTTGAGGCCGTTCTGGATCGCCTGCTCGATCTGCGCGTCGCTGAATTCCTTCTGCCAGGCCGCGCTGGTCATGTCGCGGATAGCCATCTTCTTGCCCTGCTCGGTCCCGGCCTTGCCGTCTTCACCGTGGCAGCTGGCACACTTGGCGCGCCACAGACGGTCGGCCTTGGGATCTTTGGCTCCCGCCGCCAACACCTTCGAGCCGGCAGAAAATCCGGGCAGGGCAGACAGCGCACAGGCAGCCAAGATCAGCTTCATCGGGGACAGGCTCAGGCGGCGACTCGTCGACATCGCGATCTCCTTACTCTCGGGTGTAGGGCGGCACGTAGGGCGCGCTGATGTTGTGCACGCGCTCGACGGCAAAGTCAGCGCCCGGGCCGTGGCAGACCTCGCAGGTCTCGACCGGGTTGCCCATCTTGTCGGTCCAGGTCATCAGCGCAGCGTGGCCAGTGGCCGCAGCGCTGTCGTGGCAGCTAAGGCAGACCAGGGCGCTGGGCTGCTTGTAGGCGTTGTTGCGGCACTTGCCCGCGACGCACTCTTGGCCGATGCCGCAGGGGGCGCTGGCGGAACAGCTGGCACCGCTATCGGCGTGGCACTTGGTGCAGTTGCGAACGTCTTGCGGGAACAGCACTTCGGAGAAGTCGTTCACGCTGTTGTTAAAGCCGATGATCGCCAGCTTGCCCGGCAGTACCAGGTTGTTCTTTTCGGCGTAGCCCTCGCGCTTTCGGGCGTAGTGGATGTCGTGGATCATCACCTTGAAGGCGATGGTCTGATTTGGCGTCGGATCGGTGGTCATGATGCAGGTGTCGGGCATCAAGTCAGAGTTGGTGTCCTGACAGGTCTCAAAGCCCGCGCTGAAGCCGCCGCACTGGCTGTTCATGGTGCAGGCGGTGCCGCGCGATCCGACCGCGCGATCCAGCGCCCCGACGGTGTGACACATCGAACAGCCCTGCGCATCGCGCCGTCCGCCGCCGTGTAGCTGCAGATCGACGTGGCAGGCCTGACAGGCCCCGCGCAGGATCACCTCCCGGCCGCGGATCGGCTGATCGGCGCCGAACTTGAAGTCAGTCAGCGCCTGGCCTGCGTCGCGCACGCTGCGCCCGCCCACCGTCAGGTTTTCGTTGACGTACAGCATCACCGAATAGGTGCCCGCGGGGTTTACGCGCGGCGTCAGGCCCGTGGTGTTAAGCGGTGTCTGCGCGCTCGCGGGGAAGGCCGGCAGGGCATACGAATACGTCGTGCCATCAAAGGTCAGCGCCGCCTTGGTGACCGTCGTTGAGGCAAAGATCCGCTGCCGATCGTCGGTCGGCCCAGCGACGATAACCGTCGCTGACAGCGCGGCGTTGGTCTTCAGGTCCGGGATGGTGTTCCCCGCCGCATCCTGCAGCTTGAACTGCACGGTCAGCACATCGCCGACCTTGACCACACCATTGCCGCCAGAGGCTCCGTTTACCGTCAGCGTGTTGACCGACAGCCCGCGCACCGCGGTCCGCGTCAGGATGGCGTGCGAGGTCGCAATCGGCGCCATGCCGCTGCTGTCGGCGGTGTGGCAGGTCGAGCACTGCGCGTCGTCCATGGCCGTCGGATGCACGCGGTTTTCGCAGAGCCCGGTGGTGGTGTTGCACTCAGCGATCGAGTTGAAGCCCGCGCAGTCGCTCTTCATCGCGCAGCTACCCGCGGTCGGGCGCCCAAGGACGCGCGGCGGGCTTAACGTGCCGCTGTCGAAAAATAGGCTGTCGTGACAGGTGCCGCAGCCCAGACGCGATGGCGCCGTACGCCAGCGATCATCGCGATGGCACTTCACACAGTCTTTTTCTCCGTCGGGCATGACCGGAAAGCCGACGTTCAGAAAATTGGCCAGCGTGCTGTCGGCCGGCAGTCCGTAGTCGGGATGCGCCACGCCCGCCGCTAGCTGATGTTCGCCGCGGTGCGCGCCGTGCACCTTGCGAACCAGCGGGTTTGCGCTGTAGCCGTCTTGGTTGTGGCAGGACTTGCACGTCGCGATCGGCGCCTGGTCCAGCGCGGGGTTGCCCAGCGGCGAAAAGCCCGGCTCGATGTGGTGCATGTACATCTTGCGCGACAGCGCGCCCTGGTGGCAGTCGGCGCAGGCCGAAGCCTCGGCTGGTCCCGAAGCGTACGACTCCACCGTCGGTGTGCCGATCTGGATGTCCTTGAGTTCAAAGATCTGATCGAGCTCATCTTTCGACTTGGCCCACAGACCGATGGCGTAGGTGCCATTCGGCTCGCTGCTGATCGCCGACAGGCGGTAGTGCAGGGTGCCATCGGCATCGCTGCGCAGGTTGCCTTTGGATGGGTCGGCGTACTTCGGCGCGATGAGGTTGATGAAGTGGTGCTGCCGGTCGCTGGCAGCGCGATCGACGACACAGTTCAGAAGCGCGCTCGCCGTCTTGGTCAGAAGCGGCTGTCGCGGGCCACTTAAGTAAAGGTTGGCGGTGCCTAGGCTGCTGACCGGCAGTGGGTTGCCGCAGCGGTCGGTCAAACGCAGGGTGATCTCCGGGGCCTCACCGACGGCATACGCCGAGCCGGCAGCCGGCGCCGAGACGCTGATGCTGCCGACCAGTCCGACCGTGGCGCCAGGGCAGGGCACCGGGCTCGGCGTGCCTTGAGTGCCCATCTCACCGACGGCGCCTGGGGCCCCCATCGGACCTGTGGGACCCTCGGGGCCCTCGCAGGAAGCGGTCGCCCACGTCGCCCATGCGACGATCGCCGTCGAGAAAAATCGCCTGCGCCACCTTGCTGCGTACGTCATGCGGATCCCCTGGTCGGTACAAACTGCGCAATTCGGGATACAAAGCAAAAGTGGGACCATCGCTCAGCGACGGTACAGGGACGAAGGGCGGAAAATTTCGCGCGAGGTTTGCGGACCCGCCAGGTGCTCACGCAATGCCTGCGCGCTGTGATGGGGCGTGGCTCCCAGACAGGGTCCAAGCGCGTCAGCCTCTACAGCGCGCATCGTTTTTGCGATTACGAAACAGCGCTGCAGTGTGGCAAGCGCTTTGCTGGGATCGCTCGGGTGGACAATCGGCGTTCGTTCGTTACGCGCGTCGCGATGTGGATCGCGCTCCTCGGAAGCTGCAGTACGGCCGCGGCCCTCGCTGTGCGCTACCTGCTGCCGCAGCAGCGTCCGCCGCGTAAGCGGTCGGTGTTTGTGGCGCGGCTCGATGAGCTTGCCGATGGCGGCACTCGCGTTGTCGAAGATCTGCGCGGCGCGCGTGTGCAGGTGGTGCGCAAGGGCGAGCGCGTGCTGGCGCTCTCGATGGTCTGTCCGCACCTGGGCTGTCAGGTGCGCTGGGACGGCGAGCAGGGCCGCTTCGGCTGCCCCTGCCACGAGGCGGCCTTCGACACCGAAGGGCGCGTCCTTTTTGGCCCACCGCCGCGCGGTCTCGATCGCTACGAAGTCGAGGTCACGGATGGCTGCATCTATCTGCAGCTGACCGAGCCGTCGAGCTCAACCTAAGGAGGCCCGGTGTCCCGCGTTCGAGCTTGGATCAAAGAGCGCATCCCCGTCGATCTGGATCGACTGTCCGAGTTCACCAACGAGCCGGTCCCCGGTCATCTGCGCAAGTGGTGGTTTGCCCTCGGCGGCACGGCGGCGTTTCTGTTCGCCGTGCAGATCCTCACCGGCATCCTGCTGCTGTTCTATTACGTGCCCGAGCCAGGCCGGGCCTACGACAGCGTGTGCCACATCTCGAACGACGTGCCCTACGGCTGGTGGATCCGCAGCCTGCACAAGTGGGCAGCCAGCGGAATGATCGTCGCGGTCTGTCTGCACACCATGCGCGTGTTCTTCACCGGCTCGTACCGCAAGCCGCGTGAGCTGACCTGGGTGGTCGGCTGCTTTTTGCTGTTCGCGACGCTGTTCGCCGGGCTCACCGGCTACTCGCTGGTTTATGAACAGCTCTCCTACTGGGGCGCGACGGTGACTGCCAACCTGGCGGGCGCGCTGCCCGGCGTCGGCGCCACGCTTTCACGCCTGGTGCGCGGCGGCGATGCGGTGGGACCTTCGACGCTGACTCGCTTCTTTGTGCTGCATGCTGCCATCTTGCCGGTGGCGATTTGCGCCTTGGTCGCTGCGCACATCGTGCTGGTGCGGCTGCACGGCGTCAGCGAATTCCGTTTCTCGCACGATGAGGACGAGCCGCGCAGCTTTCCGCTGATCCCCGATCACGTGCTCACCGAGCTCAGCATCATCCTGACGCTGTTCATCCTGCTCAACGTCATCGCCGTGATCAGCCCCGCCGGCCTGGGCGAGCGCGCCAATCCGCAGGTCACGCCCGAGCACATCCGACCCGAGTGGTACTTCTACTTCGCATTCCGCTGGCTGAAGCTGACGTCGCTGCGCGTCGGCGTGCTGGGAACGTTCTTGGCGGCGCTGGTCATGATCTTCTGGCCGGCTGTCGATGTCGCTCTGCGCCGGCTTGCACCCCGGCGAGATCTGTCGGTTCTCTTTGGCATCGCCGCGGTGCTGGTGGTCGTCGTGTTCACCGTATGGGAGGCGCTGGTCTGATGATCTCAGCCGAAAGCAAACGTGCCATCGTCGCTGGCCTGGGGTTTCTGTTTCTCGGCTCGCTGCTTGTTGTCGCCTATCGCGAGGTCAAGACCGAGCGGCAGCACAGCGGCCAGGCCCCGCCGATTGTCCAAGCCGACTCGCGCGAGTGCGTCGACTGCCACAGCAAGACGACGCCCGGCATCTTGGGTCAGTGGCAGGAATCCCAGCACGCCCAGCACGGCATCGGCTGCCTGACCTGCCACGTTGCAGCGCAAGGTGATGTCGATGGCTTCATCCACCACGGCGTGCGCATCGCTACCATCGTCAGCCCCAAAGACTGCGGGCGCTGTCACGCCAAGGAACAGAAAGAACTCGCCGTCTCGCGCCACGCCGAAGCCGCCAGTTTCGCCGGCTCGCTCGATAGCTTCTTAGGCCAGGTGGTCGAGAGCGACACCACTTCGACGGTCGGCTGCCAGGGCTGTCACGGATCGGTGGTCAAGGTGCTGGGCGAGGGCAAGCTCGACCCTGCAACCTGGCCGAACGGCGGCGTCGGACGCGTCAACCCCGACGGCAGCAAGGGCTCATGCACCGCCTGCCACTATCGCCACGACTTCTCGCTGGCCACGACGCGCGGGGCCGACACCTGCGGCCGCTGTCACATGGGCCCCAGCCATCCGCAGATGGAGATCTTCAACGCATCCAAGCACGGCGTTCAGCTACGAGCGCAGCAGGCGCAGATGCGACTCTCCCAAAAGACCTGGATCGCGGGCCGCGACTATCACGCCGCGCCCACCTGCGCCTCGTGTCATATGTCAGCGACGCCGACGCAGCCCGTGACGCACGACACCGGCAGCCGGCTGGCGTGGAACCTGCGCCCCGTCGTCTCGCTGCATCAGACCGACTTCCAGGATCGCCGCGACAACATGGCTGATGTCTGCAACCAGTGTCATGCCGAAGGCTGGGTCAGCGGCTACTTCGCGCAGCTCGATCGCTTCATCGAGACCTACAACAAAAAGTTCGCCCAGCCAGCGCAAAAGATCATGAATGCGCTCTACGCCGCCAAGCTCCTGACGCCCACCCCCTTCGACGAGCCAATCGAGTTCACCTTCTACGAACTCTGGCACCACGAAGGCCGCCGAGCGCGTCACGGCGCAGCGATGATGGCCCCCGACTTCGTGCAGTGGCAGGGCATGTATGAAGTCGGGAAGACCTTCTACGGCAAGCTGATCCCCGAAGCCGAGCGCCTACGCCCGGGAATCACCGCCCCGTTCCTCACCGGCGACGAGCACGCCTGGCGCAAGGGCATTCCCGCCGCCGAACTACAGAAGCAAATCGACTTCTATCGCCAGCGCTACCCCGACCCCGAACCCCCTCCCGCCTCCGCTAGCCCCAGCAAGTAACCGGCGTCCTACCTATCGAGCTGCGAGTCCGAGCGCAGCACACAGCTCGCCACACTGCTCGACCCCCTCGTGCAGCTCGCCGAGAAAAACGAACACAACCCGCCGCGACTTCCTGCTGCGTGCCACAACCCCCGCGCTGCCGAAACCAGGCTCTTCTCTGCTGCCCTGGGCCTGCTTGGGCGCCTCTGTCTTGTCGCTGAAGCGAGAGGGGGCGAGGCTTTACGAATCGTCGAGGAATTGCGTCCCAGGTTCGCTGAAACGACATTTGAAAGCAGGCAACAAAAGGCCGAGCTAGCGAAGCTCCGCACCGCGTTAGAAATATAGGACTAAAGAGGACTTCCCTGATGTAAACCGATCGGCAGGAACGGTCGCAGAACGACTGTGCACCGGGATGAACTGGCATGGAGCAAGGACTGTATTGACCCGGCTGAAGGACAGTGGTAACAAGAACAAAATCAAAGACAAGATATCATGATAAATAGACCTTCAATTCCAATGCCACACGATATAGTTACATTGTAGAAGAATAATTATGTTCGAGATTCGAAAAGCTCAGATAGAAAAGTTAGACGCAGAGATGATGAGACAATTTGGCGAGCGAATGCTTCTTCATTTGCGGTTAATATTTCATCTGGAAACCTGTTCACTTTCTGATGCAGAACTTCGTGAGAAAATCTGTACCAGTATAGTTAGAGCCAAGTCATACGGAATCATTGCCGAACACGATGTCAGGCGTTATCTCGAATCTACGGCATTGTATGGTTGGGAGCTTGACACGCATCCGCAGACCTGCTGGGCTAAAGAGATTCTTAATAATAATAATTTAGACGGAGAAGAAAAGATGGATTTGATCGAGCAATATGGTCTGGAAACTTGATTTTAAATTCAATACCTAAGCAAAGGTGACCGGGAAATGCCAGAGATACACGTGGTGAATAAGAAAGATAGGCTTAATAGCCTCTGGAAAATCTCCAAGTGCTACGGTGTATCTTTTCAGGAACTCAAGAAATTAAACCCTTCATTCAAAGGCCGTATCCCTCAATACTGGGTAAATAACGGCGACAAAGTAATACTTCCGCAAAAGAAGACAAACGCTCAGGATGCTGGTAGATGCATACAGGCGTGTCCGATAAGGTATTTTGTCAGGATCATCGTCGGCCCGGCAACGGGAGTGACGTCCCGGGGCGCATGCTTGGATGTTTATCGATTTGCGGGTCCGAGCGAGTTGGCAGATATAGGTTATTACTTAGATGTGGAGGACAAGGCCGATTCAGTGATGACGCATGAAGTCGTACCGGTAGATGGAACACTTCGCTACAGTGCGGGAGAACAAAAGTCTGTCGTCGAGGTTAATGCCGATAAATTCAAGAATGTAAAAAATGTCTACATCTGGGCAACACCGATGGTCGCGGCATTCTTTCACGCCGGACTTCACGGTGATCTCGCCGTTGGAAGAATCAAGTTACCGCGCTCTGTAGCAGTGGAACTTCCGGTCAAGAACCACCCTCAAACTGGCGTAAGCGTTCCAAAAGGATCCAGAGAATTGGTCTTCGATGTGGGTATTCTCAAATCTGCTGTCCGTTATATGCTCGAAGAAATTATTAAGAATTCTCACAGCACCGACATTCCCACTTCTGCTTGGGGCTGGCGTGACCGCGCGCAGGAAAAACGTGTTTGGGACTATAAATGGTATGTTAATAAAGTCTGGGCGGACAAGATCCGCTTGGGCAATTATGGTAAGGCGGTCGATTCTGGAGCGTTTTCGAATTTCCATTATGGCTATGTTGCTGCCGCCGGCGGGAATTCGAGAGATTGGACCAGAAGATTTTCCGATTGGGGACAGGTCTTTAGCTCGGGCTCCTGGGATCCTCCAGAAGACACGTTTGCCGTCGAATCGGGTTTTGATCTGTTTGTCGCAAATAACGGCCCCATCACTGAATCCGTGGAAATGGTTGAATTGCCAGGAGATTTGTTCGCCGGCGGCATGACCGTGCCAGTTTCAACTCCCATGCACCAGGTGATAAGAAAAGATTTAACGCGTAGCGACTTTGAGAAGTTTCTTCTTGAATACCAGAATATATTTGACGCCTTGCGCGATAAACCGGCGAAGTAAGCACGCTAATATAGGTAATAATCGGTGAATGGATAATGTGTTATGTTTTTATGTTTATGCTTAATTTCCGTGGTGATTCGCCGTTAGTCGGGTCGTCGTGGCGCCAATACCACCCAGTCGCCTCGGCCCTGCCCCCAAGCCCGGCCCGCCCGCGCTGTCGAGTCCATCCTTGACGCTGTCGGCGCCGGCGAGGCACGTCGTGGCCATGCCTGAGTTGCGCTGATAGGCTCCGGTGGGAACAGGTGCGGTGGCCTTGGGTTTCGGCCTGCTGCCGTATGGGGCGATGACGGCGACGGCGAAGATTCCGCCGGGGCTGCGCGACAATCCGTGGCCGCTGGAAGTGGTTGCGGTCCTCGCCACTGTCATTACGCTGGGCCTGGCGATTCAGGCGTACCGGCAGCGTCGGGCTCGCGTGGTGGCGACGGTCTGTGCGGTGCTGGCGACGCTGTCCACCGGGGTGTTCTTGGGGCTTTTGCACGTCGGCAGCTATGGCTTGCCGCCGCCGCCAAAAGAGCTGGCGATTGGCCGGCCTGCTCCTGCTTTTGAACTGCCCGACGAGTCGGGGGGGCAAGGTGACGCTGGCATCGCTGCAGGGTCACCCCAGCTTGCTGGTTTCTTAACGCGGCGCCTGGTGACCCTTCTGTCGATCAGAGCTCGCCGGTCTGGCTGAGCACGGAAGAGAGTTTGCCGCAGCAGGGGTCCAGATTGTTGGCATCAGCGTCGATACGCCTGAGGTCTCGGCGGGGCTCAAGCGCGATCTGCAGCTGAGCTTTCCGCTGCTCTCGGATCTCGACGAGCAGGTGATCGCGCGCTACGGCCTTGTGCACAAGGCCGGCCATGGCCGCCAGGACATCGCGCGTCCGGCGGTGCTGCTGCTGGATAGCGCGGGCGTAATCCGCTGGGCGACGTTTACCGAAAACTTCCGCGTTCGCGTGCATCCCGATGCGCTGCTCGCGGCGATCCGGCGCTTCCCCCGCCTGTAGCGCGGGGTCCTGCCGCGGCGGACACGCTGCCCTGCGCCCCGGCCGCAGCGAGTGATCGCGGGACGGGATCTGTTAGACGGCGCTCCTGAGCGCGCGGCCTCGTCGCCGCGATTGACAGCGCGAAGAGTCCTCTGCTCCTCTTCCGGCCGTATCGATTCCCTCCCGGAGAGGACAAGAGGATGCGTCCCATGTCGCCACACGCTTCAAACCGATCCGCCGTTACTTCCCTTGTGCTGGTCTCGCTTGCCGCCTGTGGTGAGCCTAGCGCCGTGCCTCCGCCATCGCCGCCCGCCGACACCACGCCCTATGTGCGCGTGCACTACCGCATCGCGGGGGGCGGCGATGCGCGGGGCTGGGGCGTGCACTACTTCGGGGCTGGCTCAAGCTCGCCCGAGTGGGGCAAGCCGCTGCGCTTTGCCGAGAGCGATAGCTTCGGTGCCTACGCCGATATCAAGGTCGGAACCATCGACGACAGCGACGCGGCCTGGCTGGGGCTGATCCCGGTGCAGTGCGCCGGATCGAGCTGCAAAAAAGATGTCGAGACCAGCGTTCGCTATGTCGACCTGTACCGCAAGTCGGCCGATAGCCCGATCGCCGAGTGCTGGATCACGCAGGGGCAGGCGGTGCAGACCAAGCCCCCATCAGGGACGAGCGCGGCCTACAAGATCACGCGGCCAGCCGACTTTATCGATCTGGGCGATGGGCGCGTGCGGCTGATGTTCCGCGTTGGCTCGGGCTCGACCGGCACGGTGAAGTACGGCGCGAGCGCGTCGAGCCTCGATCGCACGGCCAGCTGGGGCAGCAGCGATGACATCAACAAGAATGGCCTGGTGCTGAGCGGCCTTACGGCCGGCGCGCCGGTCTTCTATCAGATCACCACCGAGAAGCTGGGGTATCGCGACGAATCGACGGTGCAGAGCCTGACGCCGCTCGCCTTCAGCCCGATTCGCAGCGGCGCGGATTACGCCAGCTGGGGGCAGAAGGGGATCCTGTATCAGCTGATCGTCCGCACCTTCGCCGACGGCGGAACGCCACGCAGCGTCACCGATCCGACGATGGAGAGCGGCATCGATCCCGCGGCCAAAGACGGCATCGGCGATCTCATCGGCCTTAGGCGCGCGCTGCCCTACCTAAAAGATCTGGGCATCGATGCCATCTGGATGACGCCGATCTTTCGCGCCAAGAGCTATCACGGCTACGACACCACTGACTTCTTCGACATCGATCCTGCCGTTGGTACGCGTCGCGACTTTACCGACCTGACGGAAGCCGCGCACGCCGTGGGCGTGAAGATCATCCTCGATTTGGTGCAGAACCATGTCGCGGATGTAAATCCCTGGTTCCTGGCGGCGAAAAATCCCAAGGATCCCGACTACGCCAAGTACCACGACTGGTTTGTCTGGTCGGATGAGCACTCGAACATGTTCACCGACAAGCACCCCTGGGACGGCGACGCGGTGATCTGGGCCTGCAAGAACTACGCGTGCTACCACCAGATCTTCGGCGCATCGATGCCCGAGCTGAACTTCCACAACCCCGCGGTGCGGGCCGAGATGAAGCGCATCGCCGAGTTCTGGATCCAGCTGGGGGCCGATGGCTATCGTCTGGATGCCGCCAAGCACATCGATCAGTTCGACGACAATAACGGCGTCCCGCTGGCCCTGCACGGCACCCATGTCTGGTGGCAAGAGTTCAACGCCTTCGTCAAAAAAGGAGTCGTCCGCCCAGCCGGTGCAGCGACGGTGTTTTTGACCGGAGAGAACCGCTGGGATGATCCCGCTTTGGCCACGCAGATGGTGCCGTACGCGAGCGACATGGACAGCCAGTTCGACTTCCCTTATCGCAGCGTGCTGTCGGGATTTTTGGCCGGCAAGACCACCGCCGATGCCGACCCCGTGGCCTACATCCGAACGCTGCAAGCCGCGGCCGGCGTGACGAGCGCAGGCGGCAACCCCAGCCACTTCTTTTTGCGCTTCCTGTCGAACCACGACGTCGATCGGCCCGCGACGCAGTTTGCCACGATGGGCGGGGCGCAGCTGGATGCGCTGCTGGGGCAGGCGGCCACGCTGGTGATGACCGTGCCCGGCATGCCGGTCATCTACTACGGCGAAGAGTTCGGCAAAGTGGGCAAGCGCGACAAGTACCTGGGCACCGAAGAGTGGGATCACGACGAGTTCATTCGCGAGCCGATGAGCTGGTACAAGACGCTGAGCTTTAGCGGCGACAAGAAGACCGCGTGGAACATCGATCCCGTCGCCAGCAACGCCGCGAACGCCGGCCTGGCCCTGCCGTATGGCGTCTGTCAGGCGGCAAACCCGATGTATCCCTTCGTGAAGTTCATGAGCGCCGAGGACTCGCGATCCTGGGCGGCGCAGAAGGACGATGCCGGAAGCCTGCTGGGGCGCTACAAGCGCCTCATCGCCGTGCGGCGCGCCAATCCCCTGATGACCGAGCCCGACGTCACGCTGCGTGTGATCAGCAACACCGCTGACCTGTACGAGTACACGCTTGAGCGGGCCGGCAAAGGGTTGGCGGTGGTGCTGAACCGCAAGGCAACGTCGCAGCGCGTGACGCGAGCCGGCGCGGTCAAAGATCTGCTGAGCGGCACAACCGCTACTGCCTTCGACGTCCCGCCGTATGGCGCCCTGATCTTGGAGTAGTCCGGGAGTAGCGCGGCCGGACTGGCCGTGACGCCGACGGCGGGGGAGGGCCGCCGCGTGGCCCGCTAGCGGGGCAGACCGACGACGAACTCGGGGATGACGCGCAGCCAGATCTCACCGGCTGGCATGGCATCACCCGGCTTGACCACCGGCTTGGCATTCCCCAGCAGCACAAACGGCGTCGTCGGGCTCTGGATGTACTTGATGAATTCGCTGCGCGCCGGCGAGCCTTCCGGGATGCTGATGCTGCCGCCGCCGTCGGGAATCGTCATGCCCTTGGCGATCACCGGCAGCTTGTCGACGTAGACCGCGCGCGGGTCGGTGACGCTGGTGACGCCCATCGGTGCGATGTACAGCGCGGTCTCGGGAATCGCGAAGGTCGTGGTGTTCTTGCTGATGCCGTACTTGAGCGTGATGCTCTGCACGACACTCACCACCTTGCCCGCCACCGCCGTCGTGAAGTTCTGCTCTTTAGCCAGCGTGATGGGGTAGCTGAAGGTCGCGTTGACCTCGGCCGTGCACTTCTGCGTCGCGGTGTCGCAGATGCCCTTGGCCGTCGCCCCCATGATCGACCCGCCCACCTGATTGGCCACCGTTGCACAGGGATCGGTCGCCGTCGTACACGCCACACTCGGCACCGTCCCCGTCGAATTGCCGAAGTTCTGTTTGAACTCCGGCCGGTGGCTGGTTCCCGTCGGTAGACCTTGGAGTTGGCGGGCGCTTGATCCCAGAGTGATCCCATGATCGGGGGGAGGTGGTGTTGCTGCGAGAACGCCGGGCGATGGTTCCGGCTGGCTCGCGCGGGGCCGCCGGTAAGTCCTTGCATGTGTTACCGGACGGCCTGACCGTATATCACGTTAGCCTGGGTCTGGATATCAACATATAAGGTCGGGACAGTTCCCCCTTCATGACCGCACATGTCGAGAATTGGGATTTCCCTAGACGCAGAAATTGATTCCCTGACTTCGCGAGCCTGGGGTGTCGGCTACTTGATTTCTAATTGACTAGTATAATGGTGTTTTGTTAATTTAACTGCCTAATTATAGGCATTATGCATTTAAACTGACCGACGGACACTCTCGGCTGGGCCGGCTACTTGTCGAGGCAGCGCCTCGGCGATGAGAGATCGACGGGGGAGCTCGGCGCAACAATGAGGAACAACAGCCTTCCGGGCGCAAGAGACGTTCGGTTCGGTGCTTAAGGGCGGAGGCCAGGCAATATACGCTTGGTTATGCAGGGCAGGACCATCGGGAGGAGACAGAAAATGAAATCATCGCCTTGGCTTATAAAAAGAGTCTTTGTGTTGATATCACTGGTTGGCTTGGTGAGGCTTGGGCTTGGATGTAGTGGCAATCCCTCAAAGAATAATCATCGCGACAGTAAGAGTGAGATCAGCAGGGGGGGCGTTGAAGCGGGGGGCGTGGTGGCGGTCGCCATGGAGAGTCCGGCGGCAGCCACGTGGGAGGCCAAGCGGGAGGACGAGAGCGCAAGCGGCGCGGCTCTGCGCGCAAACGCGATCAAGTCGGCCGAGCTGATTGCCTCTGGCACCTATGCCTTTGCGGCCAGCACGGGCGCGTCGCTGGAAGACATGTCGAGCGGTACCACGCTTCTTGTGGCGGCGGATCAGGATGACGCGGCTTCAGCGGTGACGCCCATCGGCTTTGACTTCTTCTACGACGGCGTGCGGCAGACGCAGTTTTCCGTCAACGCCAACGGTCTGATGCGGCTTGGTCTGGCCCCGGTCAGCACCGCTTTGTCAAATGCGATCACCACTACGACCAATGCCCCGCAGATTGCGCCCTACTGGGACGACCTGTGGATCGGCAACAACGGCAGGATCCACTACAAGGTCGTGGGCTCGGCGCCCAGCCGCAAGCTGGTGGTCGAGTGGCAGAACGCGCAGGTTCCGCGCGTCGCCGTGGCGAATGCCGGCGCCGGTACCTTCCAGGCCTGGCTGTGGGAGACGAGCGGTGTGATCGAATTCGTCTACGGAACGGGCATGGCCGTCAACTCGACCAACGGCGGCTATACCGTGGGCCTGGGGACCTCGGCCACCTCGTTTGCGGCGGTGACGACCAGTACCGGCACAGTGTCCTACGCGACGGCGAACGACACCCAGACCGAGGCCATCGCGGCCGGTACCAAGTACACCTTCACCCCGAACCTGCCGACCACTGACCCCGGCACGCTGACCTTTACCGCCGTCGGTCTCAACACCATGACGCTGAACTGGACCGACGGCAGCAGCAACGAAGTCGGCTACGCCATCTATCGCTCGCCAGACGGGGTCAACTATGACTTCATCCGCCTGACGGCGGCGAACGCGACGTCCTCTGTCGAAGCGGGTCTTGCGTCCAATACCCTCTGGTATTGGAAAGTCGTCACGGTCACGGAGGGCGCTGTGAGCCCCGCCTCGTCCGCCAACCAGGCGACGAGCGCCGGCACCATCAGCGGAACCAAGAGCGTCGGACCGGCCCCATCCGACTACACGACAATCGCTGCCGCCATCGCTGACATCAACACCAACGGCCTTTCGGGGAGCGTCACGCTAGAGCTGAAGTCGACCTACGTGAGCACAGTCGAGACCTTTCCGCTGGTGGTGAACGCGCTGGGCTCGCCCACGAATCCGATCACGATTCGTCCCGAGACTGGCGCGACGGCGCTTAGCATCACCAGCGCTAGCACGACGGCGACGCTGGATCTGAACACGGCAACCAACGTCACCATCGATGGGCGCGCCGGGGGCACCGGGCCCGCACAGCTTTCCATTGCCAATACGGCGACGGCAGGCTCGGCGCTGCGACTTATCGACGGCGCTTCGCGCAACGTCATTAAGTTCTGCTCGCTGCAGGCCGTCAATACCTCGACCACAGGCGGCGTCGTGCTGTTTTCCACCTCGTCAGGCGTCACCGGGAACAACGGAAACACCCTCGACTCGTGCGACATCCGCGACGGCGCGACGACACCGGTAAACGGCATCACATCGATCGGGACCGCCGGCACCAATACCCTCAACACCGGCAACACGATCTCGAACTGCAACATCTTCAACTTCTTCAGCGCGACGGTCGCGACGAATGGGATCTTGGTGACCACCAACACCAATCTCAGCAACACAGGCTGGACGATCGCGAACAACCGGATCTTCCAGACCGCGGCGCGCACCTACACCACGGGCAACAGCCACCGCGGGATCCTGGTCAACGGCGGCAGCAGCTACACCGTGTCGGGGAACGTCATCGGCTTTGCCGCCGCCGATGGGACCGGCACGTATTCGATGACGGGCACGGTCACGACATCCTTTGTCGGCATCCAGATGTCGGTAGGCAACGCCCCAAGTAGCATCCAGGGGAATACCGTCTCGGGAATCAGCCTGGGCAGCAACGGCGCGGGGACGCTGCAGGGGATCAACCTGGGCGGGGGCTCGGCCAACATCGGCACAACGACCGGGAACACCATCGGGGCCGTGACCGGGACCGGGGCTCTGCAGGTCACCGTGGCGGGGGCCGCAGGTGGCGTGTTCATCGTGGGGCTTAACGTCTTTGGGACAGCGGCCGGCACGGTGGTCGTGTCCAACAACGTCGTCGGCTCGCTGACGGCAACCGGTTCGACGACGCTGAACGCCAACATCAACGCGCTGCAGCTCATCGGCGGCCTGCTCACCGTCACGAACAACACCGTGGGCAGTGCCACAACCGCGAATAGCATCCAGGTCACGACCACCGGTGCAAGTGCGACGGGCCAGCAGGCCATCGGCATGCTGATCGCAACAACGATGCCGATCACCATCGCTGGCAACACGGTGGGCAACCTGGCGAACGCGGGCACCGGCACGGCCCACCTGGTCCGTGGCATTCAGGTGCAGGCGCCCGCAGTCACTGCGGGGGCCAGCGCCGGCGCGGCAACCATCCAGCTGAATACCGTGCACGATCTGTCGGCGGCGAGCGCAAACACGACGCTGGCAAGCGGCGGCACGGCGGTCACCGGGATTTCCCACTTGGCTGTGTCACCGTACGGGGCGAGTGTCGACCAAAACGTCGTCTCGGCGATTAGCGCGACGAATGCCGGCGCGGTCGCAACCAGCGCGGCGGGCATCGGTTTTGCGAATGCGACCAACGGATCGGTGACTCGAAACAAGATCTATGACATCCGCAACGCATCTACTGGGACGACAGCGACGACGCCGCCGATGGCCATCGGCGTTCTTTTGCGCGCCTCGCCGGGCTCTGGCAGCCGCGTGGTCAACAACATGATCTCGCTGGGCGAGTCGCAGACGGGCAACACGCAGTTTGTCGGCATCATGATCAGCACCGCCACCAACGCCGTGAGCTGTCACTACAACTCCGTCCACATCGGCGGCATGGTGAGCACCGGCGCGCTGCCGAGCTTTGGCTTGCTGCGCGGCGACAACTCGGCTGCCTCGGCGATCACGACACCGGTCAGCGTGCTGGACAACATCTTCAACAACACGCGGACCGGCGGCACGGGCAAGCACTACGCGATCGGCAACGTCAACTCGGCCCCGGCCACCGGCTGGGTGTCGGCCTCGAACTACAACGTCCTCAACAGCGCCGTCGCTTCCACCGTCGGGATCTGGGGGCTCACGACGGACCAGACCTTCACCGATTGGCAGACCTCGGCGGCGGGCGACGGGCAGAGCTACTCGGGATTGCCGGTGCCGTTTTCGGCGGTGGCGACGGGGGATCTGCACCTGGCCTGCGGCACCACTGGCACGACGCTGGAATCGCATGGCGTGGTGATCCCCACGGTGACCATCGACTACGACAACCAGAGCCGCCCCGGCCCGCCCGGATCGGTCAAGGGCGGCGGCACGGCCCCCGACATCGGGGCCGACGAGGCGGACTGCGTGCCCCCGGCGGTCTGTGGCGATGGCAAGGTGGGTGGGAGCGAGCAGTGCGACCTCGGCATGGCCAACGGCCAGCCCGGAAGCTGCTGCTCGGCCATGTGTCAGTTCGCCACGAGCGCGACCGTCTGTCGCATGGCCGCCGGCACGTGTGATCAGGTCGAGACCTGCGATGGGGTCAGCGATAGCTGCCCAACCGATCGGTTTGTCAGCAGCGGAACTCCGTGCCGACCGGTAGCCGGCCTGTGCGACGTCGCCGAGTCCTGCAGTGGAATGGCAGCGGCTTGCCCCGCCGATCAGTTTGTTGCCAGCGGTACGGTCTGCCGCGCCGCAGCCGGCGTGTGCGATGTCGCGGACACCTGCACGGGCAGCAGCGCCACCTGTGTCGATGCCAAAGCCATGCCCGGCACGCAGTGCCGCCCAGCCTTGGGGGCGTGTGACCAAGCCGAGACGTGCAACGGCACCTCAAACGCCTGTCCCGCCGATGTCCTGCGGCCCAGCACTTATATGTGCAAGCCGGCTGGGGCGAGTCCCATCTGCGATCCCGCCGATTACTGTGACGGCATTCGTACAAGCTGCCCGGCTAGCTACGCGGCTTATGGCACCACGTGTGGCGGGGGGTCGTGTAACGGTCTGGGGCGCTGCTTGTAAGCCCGCCGGCTGCTGCGGAATCGCTTCGAGCGCGTACTGATCTGTGACCCGCGGAACGGCCGCGGGTCCTGCCCGGACTACTTGCAGTCAAAGTCCCAATCGCAGGTGCGGACCGACTTCACGCACTTGTTGCCTTCGTAGGCGATGCATTCTTGGCGGCACTTGAAGCAGCCCTGCATTTTCATCGCGACGGATTTCTCGCCGGCCGTAGACTTCTGCGCCGCCGCGGACTTTTCCACTGCCGCGGATTTCTCGCCTTGTGGCTTGATGCGAACGCGCATGTCTTCAACAAACCTGGCTATTTCTTGACCATTTTGATCGACAATAGAACGTCCATCTTCAGATATTCTTAGCTTCAATTCAGTGACCGCCGCCTCGCCCGCTTTGGTGGTTGAACAGCATTTCGTACAGCTATTTATGGTGTCTTTCCCTTTACATACACAATAATCGCATTCACCGGCCCGTACCGCTGCGCTAGATAGCATTGTACATAGGATGAATACGATTGCCGCCGTTACCCTTTTATCGATGCGCATAAATCCCTCTTTGTTATAGCCGCAAGGCTTGCGCCGCTGCGTGTGTCCCGCCCGCCCGATCGGGCTGCGCCGCGATAGCGTCGCCCTGGATGTTGGGGTCTCGCAACTCCTATGCCTGGCGCAGCGGCCCGGCTCGCCGAGTACGCGGCTCTAATCTTTGGCCGCGGCCCCGACGGACGCGATGCGGTTCGGGGCGGTTCAGGGCAGCGGCAGGCGCCCGGCGGTGCGCAAGGTTTTCCAGGGCTCACAGGCTGGCTGCATCGCTTTCGCAGCGACTGCCGCCGCGGCCGAGGGCGTCCGCGGGAGGCCGGGGAGGCGGAGGCACGCGCGCACGGCCGGGGCCGGTGCGGCGGTTCGGGCCGGGGGAAATGCCGTGCTCTTCTACACGGTTAACTTTTGGTTTTGGTCTTTCGAGGCCCGCTTGATATTGTAATAAGTTAACCATCTAAAGGCGTGTCATGGACATAGACTTCCATTACCATGCGACGTACGCAGCCGCCCGGTACGCGGGGTACACCGGACGCGAAGCGCTGATCATCGCCTCCTCGGCCCAGATGATCGACGAGAACGCGCGCAACGTCATGACCGAGGTGTCAAGCAAGCACCTCCCGACGCTAGCTGGCTTCAAGGACATCACCGGCTCGCGCAATGACATCGCGGTGCGCGGTCCGGATGGCTCCAAGTTTCACACCTTTCGGGCGCAGATCACCTTCCAGCTGCTGCTCGATATCGGCACGAACTCGCTCGACACCACGAACTCGATCTGGCCGGTCTACCACTTCCTGCCCGGCAACTTCGTGCCAGAGATCTCGCCGACGCAGAGCGAGCGATCGGCGGATCTGATCGCGGTCAAGGCGCGCGAGGGGCAGCCGACGCTGCGCTCAGCGCGCTGGAGCACGCGGACGTTCACCGGCAGTGGGTCTTCGGCTTCGCGCGTAAAGAAGTTCTTCGGCTGGCTGTGTCGTCCGCATAGCCCGCTGGCCATCGGCTTGGTGAACAACTGCACTGACCTGGTGCACGACTCGACCAGCCAGGTCGCCAAGCACGATCTGGCGCTGCATATGGCGGGCGTCACCATGCACGTCTTCGTCGACACCTGGGCCCACCAAGACTTCGTCGGTCCGGCGGTGCGCGAGATCAACGGTCGCGAGCAAAAACCCCAGATCGGCTGGATGGACCCCGATGCCTTCCGCACCTTCCCCAAGATCACCGGACAGCCGGGGTTGCCGCCGGGGGTGAACCTGGTGACGCACCAGACGGGCTGGGGAGCCGACACCGCTCCCGACGTCGGAATCGACCGCTTAAACGTCGGCCACGGCCAGGTCGGTCACTGGCCTGATCACAGCAGCTTGATTTGGCAATACAAGCCGATGTGGAGCAGCGGGACGATCCTGCGCAATAATCCAATTGCCTATTTTGATGCCTTTGTGCATATGGTTTATGCACTTTATTGTATTAGAAATAATACGCAATATCAGCCATTTAATGTCAGTAACGGTACCATCCGCCAGCTCTGCGCGATCAGCGCCGAAAATCGGAATCCCTGCCCGCTGACCGCCGATCGGCTGAAGACCATCGCCTGGCTGCTGTGGCGCAAGCGCGATCCCTGGGGGCCGAACCCCGGTGACGACTATCACGAGCTCCCCGAGAACCTAAAGACCAAGGCGCCGATCACTGGCGACTGGTGGGATAAGGCGATGTGGGCCTGCGGCCGGGCTTGGCGATCGAAGCAGGAGCTTCTGGGCTTTGGCACCGATGACGTGCCGCCGGACTGGAACCCGGGACACAGTGCCTGGATCGGCGATGTCTACGGCACGATGAAGCTCGATCCCAAGACCAAGGAGCGCTGGGTCACGGCCGGCGAGTTTCGGACCCTCGACTACTTCAAGTTCAACGTCGCGGCCAAGATGCACTACCGCTACGTCAAGCAGCAGCTACGGACCTTCGGGCAAGAGCTCCTGGGTCACTGGGCGGACGGCGATGTGTATGTCGACGACTTCGACCGCGTGGTCGAGCCGCGCATCTACGTCCTGGGCGTGCCATGGCGGCAGGCCATCCTCGACCTTTTGGATAAGCACCAGAAGGCGACCAAGAAGCAGGACCTTAGCGAAGGCCTGGCCATTTTGGCCTCGGAGGTCAACCTGGCGCCGACGATGGCGGACGCGGTGCGCCTGCTGATCATGGCGGTCGGTTCGTCAGAGGAGTGGCGCGGGCTGGCCGGTCAGAACGAGACGCGCAACTGGGCCTACGGCTTCGAGATGGACAAGAGCGGCAACGTCAAGAACACCGATCGCGCCAAGAGCATCCGTGCGCTCATCGTCGAGCTGGAGAAGGCCGCTGGGGAGGCCGCTCTGACGCAGCGCTCGGGCGTGAGCTTGCCTACGCTGTCGCAGTTCAAGGAGATGTCGAGCCGCACGGGGTCAATTCGCAGCGACGGCATCAAGAGCATCGACAAGGCCCTCGCCGAGCTGCACGGGCATCTTATCGCCCACGGACTCACCGACCGTCAGGGCGTCGCGAACTACGCCGCCACGGTGGTGCAGGCCTGCCGCAACTACATCCATCTCAAAAACGGCGCCGGCAAGCGCGTGGCCAGCGTCGCGTGGCTCAAGACCCGCACCGAGCTCTGGCTGTCGGAATACACCGGCCACTAGGCTCGGCCCGTTCGTCCGGGCTTAACGCGCGGCTGCTTTGGGGACTGCGGCACCGGGAAACATCTGGCGGGGCCAGGCGTCTTTCTGCAGGACCTCGTCGAGGAACTCGGGGCGCTCGCGGACGATCTTCAGCGCCTGCGCGTGATCGACCGCGCGGGCGACGAGGTCAAGCGCGTCCTGCTTGCGCCTCTGCCAGACCTCGCGCGGCTCGCTTAAGGGGGGAAGCGGGCAGGGCACGAACTGCCCAAGCAGGATGCAGTCCCAGCCGCCGAGGCCAAAGTAGATGCTGACGTTCGCCGCATCGTTGATGAGCTGCAGCACTTCCTGCGGTCGGCCGCGAAGGGGGCCGCGCTCCTGGAAGGCGGTGACCAGATACTCTGCCCCCGAGATATCCACGTCGGCGCGCGCCGCCTGCCAGAACGGCGTCTCCAGCCGACGGTTGAACTTGAAGTGGGCCCCCAAAAACCAGCGCAGCCCATCCCAGCGGCTGGCGACAAACGAGTTCAGCAGGATGCGCGCCGAGCGATCGCGCTTCGAGGGCGGAAACAGCGCGAGCAGCTTTTGGATCGTGACGCAGATCATAAACAGGCCGGTCGACTCCAGCGGCTCGACGAAGGCGTGCGCATTGCCGATGGCCACGACGTTGCCGCGCCAGCAGTCTTGGTGACGACCGGAGCGGAAGCGGACGACGTCACTCACGTCCCCCATCCCCGGAAAGCGGGCTCGCGCTTCGCGCTCGGCTTCGTCGTTCGACAAGAACGCCGAGCTAAAGACGTAGCCATTGTTGTCGTGTTCCTCGTGCGGGATGGTCCAGG
This sequence comes from uncultured Myxococcales bacterium, assembly GCA_937952145.1. Lineage (GTDB taxonomy): Bacteria > Myxococcota_A > Polyangia > Palsa-1104 > JAEUJZ01 > JAEUJZ01. The sequence goes on along the minus strand of CALFYE010000339.1, from coordinate 17,869 downwards.
TCCAGCCGGCGTTCATCGTCGTCGCTGTGGTGTACGGCTTGATCTTGCCGTGGTGCGGCGCGCTAAACGTCAGTGCGCGGTCGGTAAACAGCGTGCTGGCAAAGCTGACAAACGGCGTCTTGAGCGCGCCTCCCAAGAGCAACGAACGGAAGCCCGAGCAGTCGATGTACAGATCGAACTTGAGCTGCTCGCCCTGATCGGTGAGCAGGTGATCGATCTCGCTGCCGTCAGCGGTGACAGCGACCCGTTCGATCTTGCGATCGAGATAGCGCACGCCGCGTCGCGCCGCGACCTTATGCAGGTAGCGGACGAGGCGACGATTTTCCAAGTGATAGGCGTAGGGAATGTCGGCCAACAGCGAGCCCGTGGAGGCGCCCGTCCCGCCGGCTGGGCGGACGATGGGCGTGACCTGATGCTCCATCAGCATCGATTCGAGGGTCATCGCATTGGCATTGCCGTCGTAGGCCAGCGAGCCCCGCACCCCGACGTTGTTGTAGTCCCAGTCGAAGGGCGCATTGAAGTGGGACACCTCGCGCGGGCCCCAGTCAAAGCGGATGCCGAGCTTCCAGGTCGGCCGCACTTCCTCATAAAACTCGTGGACGTCGATGTCACAGAACTGGTGCAGGAACGGCACGATGTGCGGGGCCGTCGCTTCACCGACGCCGATGATCGGGATCGAAGACGACTCGATCAGCGTGACTTCAAGCTGCGGGTAGCGGGCCCGCAGGGCGAGCGCCGCCAGAAAGCCGGCCGTGCCCCCCCCGACAATGCCGATCCGTCGATACGCATCTTCTCCTGGCGGATCGGGGAGCTCGTGACGCGAGTGGTGACGATAGTAGTGAGCTCGCTCGTGGTCCTCTGCGAGCGACTGTGGAATCTGTTCGCGCGGAGTGTTCATCGTTTTTCGATCACCGATGTTGTCTGTGGATGCTGGCAGGTGAGGATAAGCGATACCTGCCGCTCTGCGGGCTGAGAATTGCGAGCGCCTAATACTTCAGTCGATCCATCTCATCGCTGAGAAAGTCGGGAGCCAGGTGCGCGTAGATCATCGTCACCTTCACGTCGCTGTGACCCAGGATCTTCGATAGGGTCAGGATGTTGCCGCCCGACATGATGAAGTGACTGGCAAAGGTGTGGCGCAGGACGTGCCAGCACTTTCGAATGGGGCGGATGGCAGCGGTCTGCATCAGTCGCGGCAGGCCGAGCATGGCGTCCGAGCGAGTCATCTGCCCTTCGGTGAGACCACAAGGTAGGACGAGGCCATCGGGGGAGGGCGGGCAGTCCTGCCGCCAGCTCTGCAAGAGCGGCACAAGCTGGCTCGGTAAGCGAAGGTGACGGGTCTTGCCTGACTTCGGAGTGCTGCGATAGCTGCGCGCGACTGTCAGGCGGCGCGTGTGGGGGTCGAGATCGATCCAGCGCAGGCCGAAGAGCTCGCCCTTGCGCAGCCCGGTGTGAAGGGCGAGTGAGATCGCGACATGCTGCATTCGCCCGAGCAGCGTTGTCGCGCCCGCCGCCGCATCGAGGAGCCGCCGAGCTTCCTGCCGCGAGAGGAAGTCGAGACTCTGCTCGGCCGCCGGCCGCTCGACCCCACGGCAGGGATTCTGCGGCGCTAGGCCGCGCTTCATCGACCACGAAAACAGGACCGAGAGCGAGGCCAGGACATTGCGCACGGTGCCGGCCGCGAAGCGCTGCGACAGCGAGTCGCGCAGGTTCGCGATGTCTTGCTCGCGGATCTGCGCAGCCGACAGTTTGCCGAGAGCGGGCAGGGCTTTTTTCAGCGCCGTCTTCCGCTCCGCGCGATAGCGCTCCACGTCCTTGATGCGCGGCCTTTGGTATTCGCGAGTGAAGCGCTCGACGAGATCACTTACGCAGGGCCAGTCGCTGCGCCGCGTCGTCAGGCCTGCCTCGCCGCGAGCGATCCGCGCCTCGATTTCAAGCAGCATGCGTCGCGCCCCGGCATACGTTGGCTGCTTGCTCGCAAGAACGCGCCGCCGACCGGCTTCATAGAAGCGCAGATAGAAGCCAAGGAACTTTCCTCCCTTGGTGCGGCGCAAGACTTCACCCACAAGACACCCCCGGGCGATCGTATCACGCGAGGTGATCCCACCGTGATCCCATGACCTGTGGCCAAGGCTCGTCGAGGCGCCGCTTGCCTCGCCGGGGGATTAACTGGCCAGCAATGGAAGTCGGCGAAATTCCTCGGCATTTCGCGGGGCCTCAAGCGGCCTGTTTGAACTCCTGCGGGGACAGCGTGATGGTGGTGTCGAAGATGCCGCAGCCAGCGGCCGCAGCGATGAGGGCGGCGGAAGCGGTGGCAAGGCGCAGGCCGCGGGCGAGTCCGGATTGGGTCGATGAAGGACGCAGGAAATGTAGGCTGTTCATAGGATTCTCCTTCGAGAAAAGGGCGCGCTTATTGTCGCATGGGCTCGGGGCTGACGGGCCTCGATAATCCTTGACACTGGAACTGCGCAGCGACGACACTGCGGCCTTCCGCAACTCTTCGCAACGACTAGGAAATCGTCTCATGTCGAGCCCCAACTATCGCGTCCACGTTTCCTTTGATGGCGAGCGCAAGGTCTTCATCGCTCGCGTTCCTGAGCTCCCCGCCTGTCTGGGAGAAGGCGCGACGCGGAGCGAGGCCCTGACCAACATGGAGCGTGAGCTCGATGCGCTGGTCGCGACCTACACCGACCGCGGTGCGCGTCCGCCGGTCTCGGCCGATGAAGAGCCGGTGAGCGGCGAGATCACGACGCAGGTCTCGCGCACCCTGCACCGCGAACTTTTGTTCGCCGCGCGCACCGAGGGGGTCGAGCTAGGCCTGCTCATCGCCGAGCTTCTGGCATCGGGGCTGGAGCATCGCCAGCGGCGCGGTGGGCGGCGTCCCCAGCCGCAAGAGGCAGCGGGGGACAGCGCCGGCAATCAGCGCGGTCGCGAGCCGGGCCAGGATGGCGGCCGCGGGGGGCGCTATGACGGCGGGCGGCGCGGCGAACACAACAGCGCGGCGCGCTTCCACGGTCTGCTGGAAGATCGCGCCTCGTTTATGGAATACGTCCGCGGCGTCGAAGCCGAGGGGCGTGGCGCGACGGCGCGCGGGGGCTACGGCGGCGGGGATCGCGGTCGGCGTCCGCCAGGTCCGGGAGGCGGCCGTCGGCCGGAAGGACGCGGCGAGGGGCGGGATGACTCGCGCGGGCCGCGCGGCGGCGGACCAACCGGCGGCGGACGACCGGGCAACGGCTAGCCTCGCGCAGTGGCGAGGGCTGGGCCTAGCTGCCCAGGGATCCACCTTTTTGTGGGATCGCCTCGGCCACAGCGACCGGTTCGTTTCCGGGCCTGCCCATGCCTTACCAAAACGCGGGACGCGGCGGCATCGGCGCCTGACACTTGCCACAGGCGCGGTGATCGTCGGAGAGATCTTCCAGCGCGCCGCACGACAGACAGCGCACCCAGATGCGATTGATGCGCGTCGGCGTCCAGACACTCGTCCATACCGAAGCGACGAAGTGCTCGCCAAATAGCTCACGCATCGCCACTGCATGGTGCTTGCTGAGTGCCCGCCCCATCGCAGCTTCGTCCTCCCACGCGGTCACCGTGAAGCCGCGCAGGCCGGTAAAGCCGGTGATGATGGAAATGAATCCCGGCTCGGCGACGAAGTCCTGCACATTCTGTCGTGAGTGGGCGCGGATGCGCTCGCGCTCGTTCGCGTCTTTGGCCGCAATCCAGGTCAGCGCGATGACGCCGGGGGGGCGCGGATTGCCGGACACAGCGCGCAGCGCGTAGCCATATTCGGCCGATGGCGAGGTAATCGGCTCAGCCAGGGCCAGCGCTACGAAGTCCTCGGGCGTGATCGTCCCCACGCGCGGGGCCTCGTACCAACCGGGCTTTCCCTCTAGCCACAGGTTCTTCTTCACCTTGTGCGGCAAAGCGCGATCGAACAGTCCAGCTGCGACCATGATCCGCGATCCGGCAAGCGGCCGCTTGGCGATGCGACTGCCGCAGTGCTGGCAGAAGCCGCGCTCGTTTTCGGGGGATGAGCGATACCACACGACGTGTTCATCCCCCTCCCAGCGCACCGCAGCCTGCTCGGCAATGAGCATGGCGAAGAAGTTGCCGTGTAGCTTCTGGCAGTCGCCGCAGTGACAGGCGACGATGCCGGCGCTGGTCTCCGGCAGGTGCAGGCGCACCCGTCCGCAGTGGCAGGTGCCGGTGATCATTTTTGTGGTTTCGACTTCGCTCATCTCTGCTCCTTACTCACGCTTAGACCGGGGCGGATGGGGGGCCGTCATGCGCAGCTGAAACGCCACGCCGGCTCCTCTCTGCGGTGGTGCGTCTTTTCGGCTCGGCTCGCCGCTTCCGTCCCAGCGATGTGAGGCTGGACTGTCCCACGGAGACCGCGCCGCAGCCGTTCTGCCTGCCCGTCGTCAGGGCACAGGATTCGCGCGCTCAGGACCCGATGCTGGTCATCCTTCTGCGAACCAATATCGAGAGTTTTCTTGCTACAGACAACGCAAGGGACGTGAAGTCATTCTTGTCTCTGCTGCAACTATGAGTGTCGGCAGCGGTTTCTGCGTTCTCACGCTGGTAGAACCGTACTGCGTCGGGAAGACGAGAGAACTGAGATTCCAATTTGTGCAATATATAGCGACATAAGTTGCAGATCTTAGAACACTGTGGAGCCTAGGCCGAGCGGCCGTACGGAGCAGGGCAAGGGAGGAGGGCAGAGCAAGCGACCGCTTGGCCGACACATCGACGCTCAGCGCCCGACGCAGCAGACGAGAGCCGCAACGAGTCCTGATCGGCGTTATAGGTTAGGAGCGGATGGCGATGGCAAAGACGGTTCTTCTCACAGGTGCTTCGGGGGCGCTGGGTCATAAGACGGGCCAGGCGCTACGAGCAGCGGGGCATTCCGTGCGAGCCCTGGTGCGAACGCTGCCCGCGGGCGAGCCTCCCGTCGGTTTGACCTGGGTCAGGGGCGACGGGTTTGACCTCGACTCGCTGCACGCCGCCTGCCGGGGCGTCGACTGCGTGGTGTCCTGCATGGGGGCCACGGTGGCGATGCGGCTGCAAGGACGAGCGGGGTACCGCGACGTGGATGTGCCGATTCACCGCAACCTGCTTGTGGCCATGCGCCAGGCGGCGGTCCCCGCCTTGGTCTATGTCTCGGCCCATCACGATGCTGAGCTAGCGCGGCTGTCCTACTTTGCTGCGCACCGCCTCGTCGAAGAGCTGGCGCTGGCGACCGCAGGGCTGCAGGTGACGGTGCTGCGGCCCACCGGCTTGTTTTCAGCCTTTGCTGGGCTCCTGCCGCTGGCCCGACTGGGCGCCTTGCCGCTTTTTGGAGACGGCACCGCAAAGAGCAACCCCATCGCCGACGCCGATGTCGCCGCGCTGTTGGTGCGGGCCGTCGAAGGGGAGCTAAGCGGCATCGTCCCGGCCGGGGGGCCAGAGATCCTGTCACGCGCCGAGCTATTGTCCTGCGTCCTTGCTGCCGCCGGTCGCCGACCGCGCCTGCTGCGCGTCCCAGCATCGTGGATCCGGCTGGCCCTGCGGCTTTTCCACCCGCTGCACCCGCGGCTCTGCGAGCTTGTCGAGTTCGCGTTGGCGGTCTCGCTGCACGACTGCGTGGCACCCACGCATGGCTCGCAGACGCTGTCTGGCTACCTCAGCGCCGCGCAGCGCTAGAGCGCGCCCGGAGTCGCGCACCGCGCCTGCCCAGCTGCTAGCGGCCAAGATAGTGGCGCCGCAGCACGGCTTCGCCGAGCTTGCCTTGGGGGGTGTAGTCGCGCTCGGGATAGCCTTCGTGGCCGCGCATGTTGGGGAACCACTTCCACAGGAAGCCGCCGGCCCAGAAGGGCTGCGGCAGCCACGTTGCAAGCAGTGCCGACAGGCAGTTGGCCTGCGCCTCTTGGTTGACCGGCCGCGAAGAGAGCGCCGACTCCAGCTCCCAGTTGCGCCAGCCGCTGCCATCGACGCTGAGATAGCCAAATTCAGTAAACAACACAGGTCGCTTATGCTGATTCGCATAGGCAGCTAATTTTTGTACGATAGGCTGCCAGGCGGCGGTGAGCGCAGCGATGCTTGGTGTTGGCTCGTTGATTAGAGGATAGTAGGCGCCTAAACCGATGTAGTCGAGCTGGGACCAGAACGGGACTTGTTCCCAGTCATCCCAGTTCGCGGAATAGGTTAGCTTTCCAGCATAAACCGCGCGGATCTCGGCGATGAGCGCCGTCCAGAAGGCGGGGCGCTTGCGCAGGGCTTGGCGGAATTCGGTGCCGATGCAGAAGAGCTCGGCGTGCTCTTCGGCGGCCAGCGCGGCGAAGGACAGGATGTAGCGGCGGTAGTCGGCTTCCCACGCCTGCCACTCGTCGGGAGACTGGAAGTCGAGGCCACCCGTCCAGCCGCCCGGGACGTAGACCTGCGGCTTGACCATGACGTGCACGCCGGCGGCATGGGCCAGCCGCAGAGTCTGTCGCACGCCAGCCCGGCCTTCCCCCCACCACTGCCCGACGCCATCGGGAAAATGCACGCGGGCGCGACCGGGGCGAGTATAGGCATAAGGCACAGCCGCAATCCAGTTAGCTCCAACAGATTTAAGCGCCGGAATCGGGTCCTGATGAAAGGGTTCCGGGGGAGCGACGAGGGTGAGTCCTTTCACTTTTTCTGCTGGCTGATTGATAATTAACGGAGAGGGTGAAACTGGCGCATTAGGGCCGGCCAAGGCGCGGTCGCGGCAGGCCAACGTAAAGACGCATAACAGGAGGAACAGCCAGTGCCCAAGGTTGCGCATGGGTAAGCCGGGGGGGACGTCGCTCCGCCTAGCGACCGACCGGGCGGCCATCGTCGCTAGAGGCGGCGGCTAGGGCCTGGCTCGATGGCGGGCTGAGCACGGGAAGATCGCGTTCCAGCAAAAGCGGCGAGGGCGCGACGATGGTCGGGGGCGCTGCCTGCGGTGACGTGCCTGCGACCTCGGACGCGGGGGGCACGCCCGAGACCCCGGAGCGGTAGCGATTGAGCTCGGCTTGCAGCTTCGCAAGGGGGGGGCGTCCCGACGGATCGCGGGCCAGGCAGGCCATCACCAGCTGAGCCAGGGCCGGGGGCAGGCTGGGCACCAGCTCCCCGATGGGACGCGGCGTCTGGGTCAGCTGCTTGCGCATCTGCTTGATGATGTTCTTTTCGTTGCCGCCAAACGGCATGGCGCCGGCCAGCATCAGATACAGCGTGACTCCGACGGAATATTTGTCGACGCGATGATCGGTGGGCTCGCTGGTTAGGCGCTCGGGGGCCATGAACTGCGGGTTGCCCATCAGGTTGCGCGCACCCGACATCTCGACGGATTCCTTGTTGTGCAGGAGCTTGGCTAGACCAAAGTCGAGCACCTTGACGACCTCGCCTTGCGGCGTCTGCGACAGGAAGATGTTGGCGGGGCGGATGTCGCGATGCACGATGTCGCGAGCGTGCGCGTACGACAGCACATCGCAGACCTGGCTGATGATGGTGGCGCAGCGGGGAAGGGGCAGCGGGCCCTGCTGTCGCAGGAGGGAATCGAGGGTGCAGCCCTCCAGATATTCCATCACCAGATAGGGCGTGATGCCGTCGCTGGTCCCAGCGTCGTAGACGGCGACGGCGTTGGGGTGGGGAACGTGACAGCTGGCGACCCCTTCGAGGGGGAAGCGTCGGCGGAGCTCCACCGACTCGGCGACGTCGGGATGCAGGACCTTGATGGCCACGGTGCGGCCTTGCGCAAGCTGCGTGCCACGGAAGACGGCGCTGAAGCTGCCGCTGCCGACGAGCTGATCCAGGCGGTAGCGCCCATCGAGGATGGCCCTGGCCTCGGCCCGGCGCTTGCTCGGCAGCACGAGCGGAACTTCCAGCGGCTTAGGCACCGGCAGGGCCGGCGACGAGATCGGGGCGGCGACGGCCAGACGCGGGGCTTGACGACGCAGCACCGCCCGCATGCGGTCAAGCAGGACATCGAGATCGATCGGCTTGGTGATGTAGTCGTCGGCGCCGTGGGCCATCGCGGACACCAGATCCTCGCCGGTCGCTTTGGGGGTGGCGATGATCACCGGCAGTCCGGCCGTATTGGCGTCGTTGCGCAGCCGTCGCAGGAAGTCGATGCCGTCGCTGCCCGACGTCGCGATATCCAGCACGATGAGGTCAAAAGGCTGACTGCGCGAGAGCTCCAGCGCGTCGGCGCCGCTTCCGGCCAAGGCGACGTGATAGCCGCGCCGCCCCAGCCTGCGCCCCAGCCCCGTTAAGCTCTCCTGGTTGCCATCGACCAGTAGGACCCGCTCTCCAGGATCTTCTGCCACGCTCCTAGATTAGCGAATCGTCGATGCCCTGTGTGGGGATCGCGGTCTGATGTTGCGCCTGGGCTCGCGGTTTGGACCCGCCAAGGCGACGGGAGCGGCGACGGGACTTTTTTACCGTGCGCTGGTCGGGGTATCGTATAGCGTCAACTTTGCGACAGATGTGACGGGTCTCGGCACCGGAGTACAGGGGCAACACCCTGGATGAAACTCCGGGTAAACCCGGGGCCGATGACCGATGGCCAGCACCGCCAAATTTTCCCCTCCTGAGCAGTTTGAGGAATACCGCATCGTGCGACCTCTGGGGGGCGGCGCGATGGGTCAGGTGTTCCTGGCGCACGACACGCTGCTCGACCGGCCCGTCGCCATCAAGTTCATCGCCAACCTCGACGAAGCGGTGCAACAGCTGGAGCTCCGCGAGCGCTTCTTCATTGAAGCCCGCGCCATCGCGCGTCTGCAGCACCCCAACGTCGTTTTGATCTACCGCGTCGGTGAGCTGCAGGGGCGTCCCTACCTGGTGTCCGAGTTTGTGCGCGGTGAGTCGCTGGACCGCATGGCCAAGCCGCTTACCTGGTCGCGGGTGCATCGCATCGGCATCGGCCTTTCGCGCGGGCTGGCCGCGGCGCATCGACGGGGCGTGCTGCATCGCGACATCAAGCCGGCAAACGCCATGCTGACCCATGAGGGCGAGGTCAAGATCCTCGACTTCGGGCTCGCCAAGCTCCTCGATCAGGCGCAGAGCCTGCGCTTCTCGGATCCGCATATGCCGATACCCGAGATCCCCGCAACAGCGTTTTCCGCGACGAGCGCTGGGCCGGATCCAGCGGCGGAGGCGCAGTCCGAGATCCCCGACGCGGTGGCGAGCGGCCTGGCCAAGACGATGCTGGGAGCGGGCAGCGCGGCCGATGTGCCTGCCCTGGCGGCGACGCTGGCTTCGTCGGCGGGACGCCGCCTGCAGCGTGAGGGGGGACCGGCTTTTTCGGGCACCACGCCGGCGGTGATTATCGGACGCGAGCTTTCCGGCAGTCGCGACGCGGCGAGGGGCACGGGCGGGCGTACCGGGCAGACGACGCTGCCCCTTGTGGCCGATGGCTCGCTCGATGCAACGATGCTGCCCAGCCGCCAGACTCCAGCCACGCCACCTCTGACGGCGCGGACGCCGGTGGTCGTGCCCTCGATGATCAGCGCCGAGCGGGCCAGCGCTTCGCTGACGCATATCGGCGATGTGCTGGGCTCGCCGCTATACATGGCCCCCGAGATCTGGCGAGGCGAGCCGGCCACGCGACAGGCCGATATCTACTCGCTGGGCACGGTGCTGTATGAGCTCTGCGCTGGACGAGCACCACACGAAGGTGTGCCGCTGCCAGAGCTCCCGCTGCGGGTGCAGGACCACGATGCGCGGCCGCTCGCCGAGATGGCGCCCGACGCCGATCCGCGGTTCTGCGCCATCGTCGATCGCTGCCTGCGCCGCAACCCAGCCGAGCGCTTTGAGTCCGGTGATGCGCTGCGCGCCGCCCTGGAACAGCTGAGCGGCAGCGCGACGGTACACAGCCTGCCGGAAGGCAACCCCTATCGCGGCCTGCTGGCTTTTGAAGCGCAGCACCGCGACCTGTTCTTCGGTCGGGCGGCGGACATCAGCGCCATCGTCGACCGTCTGCGCAGCGAGTCGCTGATCATCCTGGCTGGCAACTCCGGCGTCGGAAAGTCCTCGCTGGTGCGGGCCGGTGTGCTGCCGCAGGTCGAGGCGGGGGCGCTGGGGCCGACGCATACCATCACGATCGTTCCGGGCAAGCGTCCGATCGCGGCTCTGGCCTCGGCTCTTGCGCACACCCTGGACCTGGAAGAGGGCAAGGTCAGTCGCGATCTGGAAGAGGATCCGCAGGCACTGGGGCGCGCGCTGCGCCAGCGCAATCGCCAGGGCAGCACGCCGCGCTGCCTGCTGCTTTTTATCGATCAGCTGGAAGAGCTGCTGACGCTCAGCGAAGCCGCCGGGCGCTTTGGCGAGGTGCTGAGTGCGCTGCTGGCCTACGCCCCCGATATCCGCGTGATCTCGACGGTGCGCAGCGACTTTCTATCGCGCCTGGTCACCGTGCCGGGGATCGGTCCCGAGGTGGCGCGCGCCCTGCATCTCATCAGCCCCTTGTCGAGCGATGCCCTGCGCGAGGTGATCACGCAGCCGGCCTTGGCCATGGGCTACGCCTTCGAGTCGGCCGCGCTGGTCGAGAGCCTGGTCTCGGCCAGTAGCCAGAGCGACGGTAGCCTGCCCCTTTTGCAGTTCACGCTGTCGCTGCTGTGGGAGTCACGCGACCCCGAGCGGCGCATCATTCCGGCCGCCGCGCTGGCCGCTATCGGTGGGGTCGGCGGTGCGCTGGCCCGTCATGCCGACACGGTGTACGAGCGCCTGCTGCCCAAACAGCGAGCCGCCGCGCGTCGCATTCTTGGTCAGCTGATCACCGTCGAGGGCACGCGGGCGAGACAGCGTCGAGACGAGCTGATTGGCAACTCGCTGACCTTGTCGGGGCATGCCTTGGCCTTGGCGCACGCGGATGCGCGCGATGACTCGATCGCTGCCCTGGATGCGCTGACCGCCGGCCGCATCGTGGCGGTGCGAGTCGACGAATCCGGCGAGGGCAGCGCCTACGAGATCGCTCACGAGTCGCTGCTGGCCAGCTGGGGCAGCCTGCGCGTCTGGCTGGCCGAGGATGCACACCTGCGAGCCCTGCGTCAGCGCTTGACGCAAGCCGCTTCCGACTGGGAGCGCCTGGGGCGAACGCGCGAGCTCTTGTGGCGTCGCCGTCAGCTCGATGAGGCGCTGGCGCTATCGACGGAGATCCTGCCGCAGCGCGAGGCGCGGTTTCTGCGAGCCAGCCGGGGAGCGATGCGGATGCGGCGCATCGTCGGAGTCTTGACGGTGGCCGCGGTGCCCTTGGTCCTTATGCTGCTGTATGTCGCGGCGACTCTGCGGGCTCGCGAGACGCTGAACAGTCGCATCCGCGAACATGCCGAAGAGGCGCGCACCGCGCTGGCCAGTGCTCGTGAACGTGTGGCCCGCAGCGAGAGTCTGCGTCAGAGCGCGTACCACGCCTTCGATGAACGCAAGCAGGCAGAAGGCGAGCGGCTTTGGGATCAGATGCGGGCGGCCCAGGGCGAAGTGCAGCAGCTATTTCGTCGCGCGAGCGGCAGCGCCGAGGCCGCCTTTTTGATCGACAGCCGCCGCCGCGACATGCGCCAGCTCGTCGGGACCATCTTGTTCGAGCAAGCGGTCACCGCCGAGCGCGATCTGTCGCAGGCCCAGCGCGATGATTTGTTGCAGCGCCTGGGCCTCTACGACACCGACGGTAGCTTCCGGCATCGCTTGGAGGCTCCCGCCACCGTCGATATCGATAGCGAGCCGCAGGGCGCCAAGGTGACCCTCACACCGATCGATGCGGCCTTTGCGCTGCAGGCCGAGCGCAGCTACACGCTGGGCACTACTCCGATTCGGCGGGCCAAGCTGACCCCGGGGGTGTACCTCCTTTCGCTCAGTCAGAGCGGTCGCAGCGACGTGCGCTACCCCGTGCGGCTGGAGCGCGGCGAGTCGCTGAACCTGCGCATCTACGTGCCGCTGCCCAGCCAGATTCCACCGGGATTTGTCTACATTCCGGCGGGGCGCTTCCTGTTTGGCAGCACGGCGGATGACGACAGCCGCCGCGTCTTTTTCAGCCACGTGCCGCAGCACAAGCTGTGGACCGATTCGTATCTCATCGCGCGCTACGAGACGACCTTTGGCGAGTGGCTGCGCTTCTTGCGTGCGCTGCCGCCCGATGAAAGACAGCGCCGCATGCCGCGCACCGGCAACATGGGGGCCAGTGGCTCGCTGCAGCTGAGCCAAGGCAAAGACGGCGTATTTGAGTTCGCCGAGCAGCCGAGCGATCAGCTGTACCGGGCCCGCGAAGGGCAGCTCATCCACTACCCGGGGCGCAGCAAGCTGGCGGATCAGGACTGGCTGAAGATGCCGGTCACCGCGATCACCAGCGACGACGCCCACGCCTACATCAGCTGGCTTTCGAGCAGCGGTCAGCTCCCCGGAGCGCGCCTGTGCAGCGACCCCGAGTGGGAGCGCGTCGCCCGCGGCGCCGACGGTCGCCCTTATCCGCACGGCAAGCGGCTGACCAGCGACGACGCCAACTTCGATCAGACCTATGGCCAGGCACCGCTCGCGATTGGGCTGGATGAAGTCGGATCGCACCCGGCCTCGCGCAGTGTGTTCGGGGTCGATGACTTGGTCGGCAACGCCTACGAGTGGGTGACGAACAGTGTTAGCCAGCGGGCCTACACGCTGCGCGGCGGCGCGTTCTACTACGATGCGCTAACTGCCCACCTGGACAGCCGGCATGAACCCGAGCCCGGTCTGCGCAACTTCACCGCCGGGCTACGCGTCTGTGTTAGCATCAAATCGCCACCCTAAACTCACATGCGTAAAGGGGATGTCCTAGCCATGCATAGGCTGTCTGCTTCGTGGGGCTCAACGGCCCTGCTCGTGTTAATCGGCTCCTCCGGCGTTGCTCTTTCCGATCCAGTGCCTCCGCCACGAGCAGCGGCACCTGCCCAGGCCAAGTGCCGCGTCATTCGCCCCAACGGCCCTGAGCTGTCGGGCACCAGCATCACCACGAATGCCGCCTGCGGCACCGTCGTTCAGCTGCGGCTGGCTCGTCTAAACCTGGGGGTCACCCTCGACGGCAAGAAGCTCCTGCCGGGAGTGTCGCTCAGCGAGGGAGGGCTGGTGGTTGCGGCAGCGCAGGCGGGTGCCCAGAAGCCAGCCCCCGGCAAGCCCGCGACAGCGACGCCCCCTGCACCAGCCGGTGGAGCCGCCGCGCCCCAGGCTGCGACCGCGACACCGCCTGCCCCCAGCGGTGCCCAGCTAGCGGGCGCGATGCTGCTCGGCGAGACGGAAGATGGCGAGCAGGTGCGCCTGCGCATCGACAGCGTCGCGATTGCCGACGACCCGAACCCCAAGACGCCGGTGAACGAAAACGCCGACGTGACGCAGTATCGCGTGTCGGTACAGCGCGGAAACGGCAAGAAGGCCACAAGTCCCCTCGACAGCCAGTTCAAACCAGCGGCTGCGACGTGGACGCCGCTCTGCAAAAACGGCGGGCCGGCGATTGCGCTGTCGGGTTCGTGGGGCATGCAGGCCGGCAACCCCGGCGATGCTCGCAAAGAGCCGGCGACGAGCGGCGAGATCACCTTCGCCTGTCTGGGATCGTCGCTGGCCAAGTGCGCGACGGTGCTGGGCTATAAGCCGTGGCGCAGCGTCACGCCCGCCACGCCGCCGGGTAGCCCGCCGGCCAAGCCGGTGTCGCTGGACGGTCTGCATCAGGCCTGTGTGCGAGCCGTGCGCGCCGACTACTGCGGCAATGGTCTGTCGATGACCGCCGAGGGCACGCAGGTGAACTTCTACGACAGCCTGGGGATTCAGAAAGACGAAGCCAGCTGGCCGATGGAAGCGGTGTGGTCCGCAAGCGGCGCGCTATGCGTGAACGTGCCGCGCCTGGTTACTGCCCCCGCCGACCCCAGCACGGGCCGTCCGGCGATGAAGACGCGCGACTACCTGGCGGGCCGCTGTCCGCAGCTCACCAAGGCGGCCCCCTGTGACAAGGTGGCTTCGCCCGATGGGGTCACCCTGTTCACCGAAGCCAATCCCGCTGCGCCTGCTGCAGCGACGCCTCCGACGGCGCCAGCGCCGGCTCCGGTCACCCCGACCGCTCCCGCCGGCAAGCCGGCAACTCGCAACTAAGAAGGTGTTTACATATTAATCTGCGAAGGCCCTCAACGCGACCTTGCTGCACGGCTGGGGCCCCCGCGGACGCGGCCTCCTTTTTCCGCCGGGGCGTCGAAAAAAGGAGATCCGCTGCGGCCCCATCCTCTGGAGCTCGACGGGGAATTAATTTGTAAACACCTTCTAAGAGCGCCCAACCAAACCAATGGCGGATCCCTTGTGTCAACTTATGCGCCGACGGTGTTCAGGTTGCAGAGGGGCCAGAATTCAAACAGATAGACGTCATCGCCGCGGCACCTGCGCGAGCCGGCCCACAGCGACAGGCTGCGCAGGCCCCAGGTTTTCGACCTCGGCGCAGGCGTTGCGGATGGTGATGTTCTGCGAAAAGTTGCCGGTGTAGTGGAACAGAGGGCCCGAAAAGGCCGGCATGAAGATCACGCGCCAGCGACAGGAAGAGAGGGCGGGCGAGCGCGCGCCAGCGAATTCCGCGCAGCCCTGCGGCAGGCAAACATTCTTCGCGCTAGGAGATTGTTGCAGTATTGGCTCAGCAAGGCTTCAGCAGACTGCTAATTGTTATGGTAATCAAAAATCAACACGCTGAGATGTATTAAAAAATATAAATATTTTATTTATTTTTGATGATTGCTTGATTACTGTAACAAACTCCTAGCCAAATTGATTGCGGGCGATTTGACGCAAGGTAAGGGCCTCATAGTCCGAGCCGTGCTGCAGGCCCGAGAGCGGCAGGCCGCTGTGGCCAAAGCGCGAGGGGAGGCCGGTCGCGCGGTTGAAGTCGTTCTCGGTGATATCGCCGCCGGTGATGGTCCAGTATTCCTCGGCGTCTTTCCAGTCGAGCTGGTTTTGGGGGCTTAGCTGTCGTTGCCAGGGCTCGCGATTGGAGCCGCGGGCATTGTGCAGAACGTGGATCAGCTCGTGGGTAAACTCCAGCCGCGGCGGACAGTAAAATGGCTCGCGCTGTCGAGTAAACGAGAGCGAGCCATGCAGGAGAGAGCTCGTGACCTCATCGACACTCTTGTGATCGAACCACTCGCTGCGATCGACGTCGGAGGAGCCACGTCCGTCCGGCAGATCGAGGAAAAAAGGAACCTGGATGATGCTGCCGCTCCCCTGGCCGTGGGCATCGCGGTGCAGACGTTCCTGCAGATGCAGATCTGTGCGCTTCTGCGCTGGGGCGGGGCAGTACGCCTGACCATTCATCGCCAAAGCCACCAAGCTCGACGCATAGCGCTTCGGCATGAGCTGGATGGAGATGCGCTGATTAGCCGCTGCCAACCGCCGCACCATGCGACGACCTTCCGCACACTCCAAGCTACAAAGTAAAGACAGCAGCACCAGTCCTTCGGTGATCGCAAGGACTCTGCGGGCTGCGCGGCCGTCGTTCTGATCCGGCTCTACCGCGATGTTTTGTGCGACTCGCAGCATGTCCTGGCCACCGACGGCCAAAAGTCGCGGATGTCGCGCGTTCGCAGTGGCCATGCCGTAGATCTCGAACAAGGTTCGAGCGTAGGCTCGAATGTTGGCCGAGCGGTCGTTTTGGTCGCGGAGGCGAGCGTCCAGATTGTAGTTGCGAAGCTCGGCAGCGATCAGGTCGCTGATGTATCGATCGATGGCGATGAGCAAACGCAAGAAATCTGCCGGGCTATTGCCGGCATTTTGAAAAGCGGTCTGAATGGCAGGTGTGAGCTGCTGCAGTGAGCGCACCTGCAAGGCGCCCTTGAGGCGCTTCTTCATCTTGGCGACCATCTGATGGATCATTGACTCGCCTCTCCCCCAAGGTGACCGTCTGCCACTTTATCACGTTGGACAGCTGGCGCGGCCTCACCGCGGAAGCGGTTTTGAGAGGCGCACAAGGCCCCGCGCCAGACACGAGCCCTGATCGCGCGCTCCTCCGCGCGATGCGAAGAACCAACGTGCAAAGGGCCTCGGGGCTTGGGGCTGTGGTTGCGGTGCGGCGGGGCTTCGAGCGTACGCCGAGAATGGCCGATATCAACGCATGCAGTCCCCGCGACCACCGCACGCATGCGTTGCCCAGGGGCGACGAGAACGCATGGCGGGAGTTGCGGCAGGGTCTCGATTGAAGATCAGGCGGGGACCGCTTTTGCGACGCTGTCTCGTCGCAAGCTCGCGCTCCAGCCCCGATATCCCATTACGCATAGCCCATTGAATATCATGTAGAGGAATGCCGTGAGGAACAGTCGTTTGTAGCAATAGAGGCCCAGATAAAGGACATTCACGGCGATCCAGAGGATCCAGTTCTCTAGCAGCTTTCGCCCCAACATGTATTGGGCGGTCAGGCTGATGGCCGTGGTGGTCGCATCCCCCCAGGGCACGTCGCTGCTGCTGAAGCGGCGCAAGGCCTCATGAATGAGCAACCCGGCGGTGATCGTGATGGCCGCCAACCTCAAGCCCAAGCGTCGGGTGGTGCGCTGGACAGGTAGCTCGGGGCGCTGGGTTCCGCCGTACTTCCATTGCCACCAGCCATAGATGGATACGCTTAGAAAGAAGAGCTGGAGGCACGCATCCGCATAAATTCGGCTTCGCCAGAATACGACGAAGTAGACGATATTATTGACGATTCCGATCGGCCAGTTCCAGATGACTTCTTTCACCTGCAAGTAAACGCACAGGGCTCCGGTCATGAATCCGAAGACTTCCAACCAGTTCAGCTGCTGGAAGAGTTGAGGGAGCGTAGCGAGCAAGCTCTTGACGGGAAGGAAATGAGCCATCGCCAGCATAGACATCCCAGTCTACACCGGGCGGTGAATGGGCCAGGATTGCTATAACGCATAGGACGAAGTTGCTGCCAGTGAAAGTCCCAGCTGGGGATATCGATCAGGCACTGGCTGCTATTGTCGGGCATCGCCGCCGTGATCTCTGCCCGCCGACCTAGCTGGTGCATATGCGGCGCCAGGCCCCACAGCGTCAGGTTGCTGGGTGTGGTCAGGACGTTGCTGGCGCTGTACCCCTTGGCCCCCGCTGGAATCGAAAACTGCGTCTGCGCAAGCGATGTCAAAAGCGCCGGCCGCGCC
The DNA here is from genome assembly GCA_937952145.1 of uncultured Myxococcales bacterium. Lineage (GTDB taxonomy): Bacteria > Myxococcota_A > Polyangia > Palsa-1104 > JAEUJZ01 > JAEUJZ01. The sequence continues at coordinate 755 of CALFYE010000339.1, read as the reverse complement.
ACCCGCGTCGGCGAAAACTGCAGCCGCAGCTTCGAGCGATCCGGCCCGCGCCGTTTGGCGTGTTGTAGTGGATCTGCATCACAAGCCCCGCGCCCGCCTTGAGCGGGATGCCCGTTCCCGCCGGAAAGAACGTCGCGCCAGAGCCGGGCACCCAGGCCGCGACCAGCTGCGGCGAGGTGATCGTCGGTCCGCCGTAGCAGGTATAGCCAAGCCCCTGGCCCGCCTGATCTTTGCTCTGCATCTCGGAAAGCGAGCCGCTGTCGACCAGGACGTGATGCACCTCGGCCCACATGCCTGGCACAAAGTCGTAGGCGATCAGATCGCTGTCCGCCGTCAGCTTCGGATCCAGGACAAAGCAGCGATAGTCGTCGGGGTTGCCCTCGGGCGTGTTGTCCTTGGACCAGGAATACAGGGTGTCGATCTGAGTCTGGGTCAGCGTGCGCGCGCCTTGGAAGCTCTGGCAGTTTGGCGAGGGCATCCACGGCGGCATGGTGCGCGCTTGCGCCGCCCCCGCCATCTGCGCATGGTGCGCCTGCGCATCGGCATAGGACGAAAGCGGAAACGGCCCGATCCCACCGGCGACATGACAGCTTTGGCAGGCCGCCTGGGTGATCGGCAGGACGTTCTTGTAGTACGTCATGCCGGGCTTAGAGCGCCTATCAAAACCGTCGAGAGGAACCCCATCGGCCGCGTCGGTCGTCGGTTGTCGGTCACGGCCAGGAGGCCGCTCGCTCCTTCCTCCTTGCCGCTGGGGT
>CALFYE010000338.1 GCA_937952145.1 uncultured Myxococcales bacterium | reverse complement strand
GATTGGACATCTGGATCAGGCCACAGCGAATGACGCGGGGCTTGGCTTTGGGCGGGGTCGGGGTAGACGTGGACATGTGGGCAACATCCTCCGTTTCGTCGCCGCGATACCATCCCGGCGCGGAACAGGTCAAGAGGCTGCCGGTCGCTGGGGGGGACCTAGGGCGCGGGGAAGACGCTGTAGATGTGCCAGGGACCCGTTTTGCCCGAGCGGCGCATCGTCACGTCGAGGTTGCCCTGGCCTTCCTTGCCCTCGTAGTGCACGTGCACCTTGATCGGTCGGTCAAAGAAGCCACCGCTCGTTGCGGCGCGACGGGTGATCCGGCTGCCTGGGAAGCCCGGGGCGTAGTGCAGGATGGGCACGATCAGGTTGTCGCAGCTCATCGGATCCTGGCGCTCTGGCACGGCCAGCAGGCAGGCGCTGCCTTTGCGGTTTGGCGTGCGCTTGTCCATGACCTCCGCCAGCATCTGCACCACCTGGATCTGCGCCGGGTCGTCCCGGTTGCAGCCAAGCTCGGGCAGAGCCAGGGTCAGTGAGAGCGCGAACAGTGTCGCGCGGGCAGGGCGAGAGCTAGGAGGGGGAGAGGATGACATGCGACACCGCGCCCGAGTATATCACGCCGGAAACACTGCCGAATCAAGCGCTTCACCCGTCGGTGCCACGTCCGCCCTTGGGGCTAGGTTGCGTCGGCTTGGGGGCCCTGGCTTGCCGCTAGCTCGAAGGCCACATCGGCGGCCACCTGGGCATTGGCCAGCACCAGAGCTCGGTTGGCCAGGATGCTGCGGTTTTCGGTCTCTTTGGCGATTGCCGACAGCAAAAACGGCGTCAGCCCCTTGCCTGAGATATGCGCTGCCTCGGCGCTGTGCAGCGCCGAGGAGATGGCGTTTTCGATGAGACCATCGTCGAGCGCCGAAGACTCGGGAATCGGATTGCACAAGAGGAGGCCGCGGTGGGGATGCAGCGCGAAGTGAGCGCGCAAGAGAGCCGCCGCCTGCTCTTTGGTATCGACGCGGTGCGGCAACCGCAGGCCGCTGCGTCGCGAGTAGAAGGCTGGCAGCTCGTCGGTGCCATAGCCGATGACCGGCACGCCCAGCGTCTCCAGATATTCCAGCGTGCGCGCCAGGTCGAGGATGGCCTTGGCGCCGGCGGAAACCACGCACACCGGCTCGCTGGCGAGCGTCGTCAGATCTGACGAGACATCCCAGGCATCGCCGCGATGCACCCCGCCGATGCCTCCCGTCGCGAACACCGAAATCCCCGCTCGGGCCGCCGCGTAAACTGTGGCCGAGACCGTCGTTGCCCCATTTCCACCCGTCGCTACCAGCGGCCCCAGATCAGCCGCTGCCACCTTGACGAAGTGACCTCGCGCCACGGACTCGATCTGTTCCAGGTCCAGGCCGACGCAGAGCTCACCTGCGATCATCGCCACCGTCGCGGGCACCGCGCCCCCCGCCCGCACCGTGGCTTCGACTTGCTGCGCTAGCTCGATGTTGTCTGGCCAGGGCAGGCCATGGGCGATCAGTGTCGATTCCAGCGCCACCACCGGCCGACCTTGCGACAGCGCAGCGGCCACTTCATCGGCCACGCGCAGGCGAAACGGATCCGCGGGGGGGGGCACACTCTTGCTCAGGCGAGCCGCCTGGGTAGCCAGCGCTATCGAAGGGAGCGGGGTCATCAGTTCTGCTCCCGTTGCGGTCGCGCCTGACGCAGGCTGATCAGCTCCTCGCGATCCAGGCTGTAGACCTGTGCGCAGTAGTTGCACGAGATCTCGGCCTTGCCCTCGGAGATCATCTCGTCGAGATCCGTCAGCTCAAGGCCGCCGATCATCGCTTTGATGCGCTCGCGGTCACAGCGGCACTGAAAGCGCAGCGGCCGCTCGTCGAACAGCTCCAGGCTGTCGGCGTACTTGCCCGCGACCAGCCGCGCCAGCTCTTCCGCCGAGCGCGGCGTTTTCTTCAGCAGGTCGTAAAGCTCGCCCGAGCGCAGCATGTGCTGCACTTCACGCAGGTGATGCTTCGTCTCTTCGGGGCTGTCGGGCATGCTCTGGACCAGCACGCCGCCTGCTGACAGCACGGCGCCGCCCGCGTCCATCGTCACTTCGCAGCCCAAGGCGGATGGAATCTGCTCCGAGTCGCGCAGGTAGGCTTCGACGTCCTCATCGACCTCGGCCGTGACGAAGGACACCTGGCCTTGATAGCGATCGCGGACGCCGATGTCGCGCACCACATGCACGACGCCATTGCGCCCCAGAAGCGGAGCCAGGCGCTGGCGTTTGGCCATGCTGACCCCCTCGCCGGCGCTCGGCGCATGGGGAAAGCCGCGCACCAAGCCGTCGCCAAAAGCGTCGATGCTGAGGCCGCGCAGCGGACCGTTCGACTGGAGCTGGATGGTGACGCGCTCTTCGGTCTTGCTGAGCGTCGCCAGGAGCACCCCGGCCAGCATCCCGCGCGACAGGGCGCAGGTCGCCGCTGGGCTGGCCTTGTGGCGCTGCGCCGCTTCGCGACAGAGCTCCGGGCACAGCGCGACCACCAGGCGCATGTTCAGCGCGCGGATGAAGCCACGGTACAGGTGATCTCCGGCAGGCGACGACGAGGACTGGGCGGTTTCTGCGGGATTTGCGAGAGGGACAGACGATTCCAGGTTGGACATGCGAGCAGCTTCCTGCGGGCCGGATCCGAGCGGTTGATGGGTCTACGTAAAAATCGGTACCGGCACCAAAAAACACGGCACCATAGCAACTTTCGCGGGGGCACGCACGATACCTGCTGCCACCATGATGCGATCTAACTTCTCAACGGACTTTGTCTCTGAACGGGCGGCTACAGCGGCGGGGACGGGGGCTCGGCAGGCCGGGATCTCTTTCGCCTATGACCGCATGCCGCGCCCCGCCCCACCTTGTGCGGCCGACGACCGGCCAAGCCTGGGCGGCCTGTCGGGAGGGCGCGACGGGGGGCCCCGCACGCCGCTGCTGCTACCGGACTCGGTGCGCCTCCCCAGCCGAACCTTCATTCTGTGCAGCGCGCAGGGGGGCGAGCGCTCGCTGGCCGCGCCGATCTCGATTGGGCGTGGCGAGGACAACGACTGGGTGATCGCCGATAGCCATGCCTCGCGTCGACATGTCAGCTTGCTGCCGCAGGGCGACGGGGTGCGCATCCGCGATCACGCCTCACGCAATGGCACCTTCGTCAACGGCGTGCGCATCAGCGAGGGCCTGCTGCCGGTCGGCGCTCGCCTGATCGTGGGCCAGACCGAGTTTCAGCTGCGGCTGCCGAGCCTGGGGAGCAGCGACCGCGAGCTGATTGGCGACAGTCCTGCCATGGCGCGCCTGCGACAGCAGGTGCAGACCTTCGCCCCAACCGAGCTTCCCATCCTGATCCTGGGCGAGAGCGGCACCGGCAAAGAGCTCGTGGCGCGGGCCCTGCATGCCCAGAGCGGTCGCCGTGGGCCGCTGGTCGTCGTGAACTGCGGGGCTCTCCCGCGCGAGCTGATCGAGAGCGAGCTCTTCGGCCACGAGCGCGGAGCCTTCACCGGCGCCGAGAAGCGGCACCTCGGCTGCTTCGGCGAAGCGGATGGCGGCACGCTGTTTCTCGACGAGATCGGCGAGCTTCCACCCGAGCTGCAGCCGCGCCTGTTGCGCGCCCTGGAGAATCGCTGCATTCGACCCGTCGGAGCCACGCGCGAGATCCCCGTCAACGTGCGCATCGTCGCTGCCACCCATCGTGATCTAGAGCAAGCCGTGCGCGCAGGACGCTTTCGCACCGACCTGTTTTATAGGCTGTGTGGCTTTGAGATCGTCATTCCGGCGCTGCGCGAGCGCGTCACCGATATTCCGCTCCTTGTGCAGCACTTTCTGCAGCAGGCCGCGACGCAGGGACAGCTCCCCGCCCGCTCGCTACGGCCCGGGGACGCCGATGCCCTGACCCGCTATCCCTGGCCTGGCAACGTGCGCGAGCTTCGCGCCGCCGTGCTGCGAGCCGCCCACCTGGGTGGGCCGTGCTTGTCGGCGGCTGAGATCTTGCCGTCGTCTCGCCGGGCGGTGGCGGCTGGTGAGACGCTTGCTCCAAGCGCTGCGCTGCCGCCCAATCTTGACTCTGCAGCGACGGTGGCAAGCTTCGCCGAGATCGAACGCCAGGCCTACCTGCAGGCGCTGTCGCGGGCCGGGGGCAGCTGTCGCGGAGCGGCTGAGATCCTGCAGGTCCCCAAATCGACGCTGCACGACAAGCTGCGCCGGCTGGGCATTGCAACGGGCCGCGGCGGCGGTCACGCCTCAGGCGGGCGCGTCATGCCGCTGTCATCACCGGGCTGATCGTCCTAGAGCCCGGTCGCGGTCAGACGTCGACGGTCAGGCCCTCGCGCGCGGCAATTAGCTCGATCCCGCGACCCCCTTCCGCGTCGAGCATCGCGCGGCAGCGGCGCCAACAGTCGTCCACCTGATCGTCGGTATAGTCCTGATCGAAGTGGAACAGCGCCAGGCGTCGCACGCCGGCCCGCAGCGCAGCGGTTGCGGCATCCGCGAAGCTGGCATAGCCGCGACCAATGCGACGCTGCCGATCCTCGGGCGTGTACGTCGCATCGTGGATCAGCAGATCGGCGCCGCGATACAAATCGATGGCCGCATCGCTGGGGCCGCTCGGCGGATAGCCAACATCGGGTGCGTAGACGACGGCGCGCCCATGCTGCTCGATGCGATAAGCCAAGCAGGTGGCGTGGCCATGCGGGTTGCGACAGGCCGAGATCGACACGTGCTCATAGCTGTACTTCTGGCCGTCGCTGGTGATCGGCACCAGATCGAACGCCGCGCCCAGGTTCTTCATCGTCTGCAGCGGCGAGAAGTGCGGGTTCACCTGCCCTTCGAGGATGCTCTCGAGCATGTTCGAGCTGCGCGCATGACCAAACACCGCGAAGCGGTTCCCCGGCACAAATACCGGCCCGAAGAAGGGGAAGCCTTGGATGTGATCCCAGTGGGCGTGCGACAGCAGCATGGCCGCCTTGCCCTGCCCGCGGCCGAACGCGCCGCGCAAGATCTGTCGGCCGAGGCCGACGATGCCGGTGCCGCTATCGAGGATCAGCAGATCATCTTCCAGGGTGGTGATCGAGACGCAGCTGGTATTGCCCCCGTAGCGCACGGTCTCGGGACCGGGTGACGGGATCGATCCACGCACGCCCCAGAAAGTGACCTTCACAGCGGCACCTTCTGCGTCGGTCCGGGAGGCAGGGGGGAGCCAGCACCCGGGCTCGATGCGTCCCGACCCTCTTCGGCCGAGACCGGCATGCGCGGAGGCTTGGAAGAGATCGCCGTGCCGCTGCGCACCGGTGTCGATGGGGCCGGCAGGACTTCGCCCAGCCCCGACGCACTGAGGTCGATCTCCATGCCTTCGTAGGCGGCGTAGAGCGCGAGCTTGCTGCCCTCAGCCGCCTGCTGTGCCCGATGGCGAGCCAGCATCTCATCGAGCTGCTCGTCGGTGCGCTCGGGGGCGTGATGGAACAGCATCAGCGCCTGCGCCCCGGCATCGCGAGCAATCTCGATCGCATCTTCCGGACAGCTATGTCCCCAGTGCGGTCGCTGCGCGTACTCCGTCGGCGTGAACTGGGTGTCGTAGATGACGAGCTGAGCGCCCTCGCACAGCCGGACCACACCGTCGCGCATCGCCTTCAGCTTGGCGGCATCTTCGGGGTGCAGCGGATCGCCGGGCTTGGGGGGCTGGCGGATGAACTTTTGCTCGATGAGGATGTCGCGGAACGGTGCCGTGTCGGTGACGTAGGCGACCGATGCGCCCTCGTAGTCCAGCCGGAAGGCGATGGCGATCCAGGGGTGATTGAGGCGCGTGCAGCGCACCTGCACCGGGCCGATGTTGAAGCGCGCGTCGTCGGAGAGCTCGGTGAACTCAAGGTCGGCGGCCGCCGCTTCGAAGGGCACGGGAAAATAGGGATTGTCGGACTGCAGCGCGAACACCGTCCGCAGGTGTGTGTCGTCGCGCTGACGGGCATAGACATGGAAGCGGTTGCCGGCTTGATAAAGCGGAGCAAAAAACGGCAAGCCCTGGATGTGATCCCAGTGGGTGTGGCTGACCAAGAGGTGAGCCGTGCCAGTGCCCTCGGCAAACTCGCTCTGCATCATCTCTTTGCCAAGTCGGCGCAGGCCGGTGCCGGCATCGAGTATCAAGCGCGGGGCATCGGGGTGACTGTTGTCGGCGCAGCGGACCTCGACGCAGCTGGTGTTGCCGCCGTAGCGCGCGGTCAGATTGCCCGGCACGGGAAACGATCCGCGCACGCCCCAAAAGCGCAGCTTCATGGCCGACTCCGTCGGTCCGCACCATCACTCTCCAGGCGGAGAGAGCGCATCGCCCGACCGCCCAGGTCACTGACCGGTGCCCAGGCCCGGACGATCGAAAGCAGTGGAGGGAGCGTCATAATCTGGCCAAAAACTACATAAATCGTACCACGATAAGCGGAAGCAAATCCATATCAGCGCCTCGTAGATAGCGCGACAATGAGCAGCCCGAAGGTTGGTCAGACCGCGCCCTGTCCGGTGCCCGCTTGGCGAGTGCCCGGCAGTGACCCCAGCGGCCAGCCAGGGCGGTGATCATTGCGCAGTTTTACGGACACAAGCTGAGAGTGTCCGTATTTAACTGTATCCCTAGGGTTTCGTCGTCGGTGAGTAATAGATGGGCGAGGTCCAGGCGCGCTCTTGAATGGTGCGGGGGACGCTGGGGTCGGTGCAGGCCGGTGGCCGTGCGGTGGGCGGGAGGGCGTTGCAGGTGTGGGCATTCCAGCGGCAGCTTGGGTTTTCAAGAACCCGCACGTAGTAGAAGGCTGGCTGAGCAGGGTCGAAGTTGTCGTCGCGGAAGACGGCGCACAGCGAGTCGGCGCCTGGGCCGCGCGGCTCGCACGTGTCGTCATCGACGCTGGCCCCGTTCTTTCGGTCGCCGGCCAAGTCGAAGACGCGATAGTGCGCGGCGCCATCGGCCGAGATCCAGCCTTTGACCAGCTGAAGGACCTGCAGCTTGCCGCCTGCCTGTCGTCCGTCCCCGGGATCGCGCAAGGCCGAGACGACAAAGGCCGGACCGCGGCGGCGCTCGGCAAGCTCGGCGGCGGGCAGCAGGCCTCCCATCGCAACCCCCCCCTCGTAGCCGCGGCGTACAAGCTCGGGATCATGACACAGCGCGGCGTCGCTGCTGCCGGTATTGCCCCAGGCATCGCCCCAGCCACCGAAGAAGCGGACGGCGATGCGTGGACCGCTGGTGCCCAGGACCTCTCGCCGGCGCAGCGCATCGAACAAGCTGGGACGGCTGTTTTCTTCCGCCCAGACACCGACGAGGCCGCCGCCACTGAACTCGATGCCGCCAGGGGTCAGCCCGCCCGACGAGAGCTGTTTTTCCGGGGTGTCGTCATCTGTGCCGCGGTGGCCGATGAAGCGATCTTCGGCGGTGGCGCCCGGGGTGGCGTTGTGGGTGTCGGTGCTGGCGATAAGGCCCAGGCGCAGCGGATTTTCGCCAAGGCGGATTTCTTCGCGCAGCCCATCGAGTAGGGCGTAGCGCACGAAGTCCGAGCGGGCCAGGCAGCCGCTGCGCATCGTGCCGCCGGTACCGATGGCATCGCCGCAGTCGACGATCTTGCGACGCGGCTTCTCGAAATCGCAGGCCTCGTCAGGGGCCCCCAGGGGACCGGCTAGGGCATTGGCACACTCCGAGTCGCCCTTGTGCTGATAGACCTCGACGAGCGGCTCCATGGCTGCCCGGGCTTGCGCCTGCTGCCGCTGCTCATCGAGGCTGGCGCCCTCGGGGTATTCGAGGCGGAACATGCGGCCGTTGCTCTCGTTGGGGTTGTGCGGGATGGCCAGCACATCGCAACCCGTTCCTGCCCCCTGGCAGCGCGTTGAAAGCTCGCGCCATAGCCCCTCGGCCGTCGGCTGTTCGAAGGTGGTGATCGGCGGCGGCACGCGATCATTCCGGAAGATGACATTGCGATGCATCGTCGACAGCCCCGGCGCCGCGCTGTATTCGTAGGCGACGAACGAGGTAAAGCGGCACGCCGCACTGCGGTCATAGGCAGCGGCCGCGGCTTGCTGTACCCGTCCCCACACCTGCCCCGAGAGGCTGCCGCAGACGCGGCCGTCCTCGCCACAGATGTCGGGATTGCGCTGCGGATCGCCGAAGGCCAGCACTAAGCCCATGGCCGCGATCGCCGGTCCACCGCCCTGACGGTAGCTGCGACAAGCGGCGCTGTCGTAGGTGTCCGAGCCCGGCAGCGAGCAGGCCTCAACCTCCCCCAGGAATTCTGAGTGATCGGTCACTGCGGCGAAGTCGAGCGGGCGGCTGAGCTGGACGGTCTGCGTGCCTTCTCCGTCAGGGCCCAGCGGTGGTAGGCGCAGCGCCGCCCCGCGTGCAAAGCGATACGCGTCGTCGGGCGTATGGCGTACGTCGAAGGCATGCGCATCGAACGAATAGCTGGTGTGAATGTGCAGATCGCCAAAGAACAGACGACGCAGCGGGTCGGCGGCGGCGCAGGGCTCGCGGGCCTCGACATAGGGCTCGTCGGGCGCTTGGGCGGCACTGCAGGCAAAAAATCCTATGGCCGCAGTCAGCGACAGAGGCGTGGCCAGACAGCGCAGAGAACGGACGGGCAGGGCGGCGATCATCGATTTATCCAGGCCACGAAAATACGTCGAACAGTCGGCTCAGCGTGAGCGCGGCAGCGAGCGAGCCCAGCACATAGGCCGGTCCTCGGCGCAGCCAACCCCGCTCTGAGGAAGCGGCGTAGCGACGATAGAGCCGCCACAGCGGCAGCCACGCGATCACCCAGATCAGCTGACCCACCTCGACCCCGGCGTTGAAGGACAAGAGCGCCAGCACTCGTTGCCCCGTCGGCAAGCCAGCGTCTGCCAGCGCCGATGCGAAGCCTAAGCCGTGCAGTAGGCCAAAGCTCAACGCTAGGAGCGCAGCCGAGCCGCCGTGCGACCGCCGCGCTTTCGGGTTTGCCAGGTCGGCGGGGAACGTGACGGACTGGGCAAGCTCCCGGGCCAGAAAGACGATGCTGAGCGCAATCAGGATCTCGACGGGCGGGCCCGGCAAGCGCAGCAGATCTAGCGTCGCTGCGGCGAGCGTCAGGCTGTGCCCCAGCGTAAAGGCGGTGATGCACCACAGCAGCGTTCGCAGATCGCCGACGAGCAGGATTAGCCCGAGGACGAACAGCAGGTGATCGGCGCCGGCGAGCGGTGCGAGGATGTGCTCGACACCCAGGCGGAGATAGCGCAGCGAGGTCGTCCAGGTAGAGCCGGGGAGCAGGGCGGCTGGCTTTCGCGGGGCGAGCTGACAGCGATCCTCGCCGGGCCGCGGACGCAGGAGCCCGCTCTCGTGTTCTCCGTCGAGCCAGGTGATGACATAGATCAGCTCAAGGGTCCGCCGATCGTCGCTCGGCTCGGCCGTCTCGACCGCGAGGAGTCCGCCGCGCAGTCCCTGGCCCGTGCCTGGTGTGCCGCGGCAGTCAAGCTCGCTCGCGAGCACGCGGCAGTGCGATGGGAAGCGCGGCTGGAGCGGGACGGGGTCAGCGCTCTCGACCGGTGAGCGCAGGCTCATCGCAAAGCGATCGGGATGGGTCTCGACGAGGTGGAGGACGACGGGAGGACGGCCATGGCCCAGCACTGTCGCGGGGAGGCTGTTCAGCGCGCACAAGACCAGGGTGATGAGAAGGCCCGTGAGTCGTGGTCGACGCTTCACGGCTGAACGACCCGATAGCTCTGACGCAGGGTGCGCAACAAGTCACGGCGAGCCTGTTGGCGTCGCTCATCACGCAGGTCACTCTCGACGCGGGCGCGGACACTGGGCAGCGCCGGCTGCTGCTGCGGAGTCGTCGCGGTGAGCTGAACCACATGCAGGCCATAGCTGGAAGCGATCGGCTCGGACCACGATCCGACGGGCAGCGTCGCGACCGAGGCTGCGAAGGTCGGGCCGAAGATCGCAGCTAGCTCGCTCTCGCTCTGCTCGCGAAGCTGCGTGCCGCGGATGAAGGGATCGCCTAGAGAGCTGGCCTCGGCGCCGCGTAGCAGCCGCTGCCGGATCTCTTGCGCACGGGCCAGCGGCTCGGCGCGTGGCACCGTCGTCGTCGGTGGAGACGCCGCGACAAACACTTGGACCAGCGAGAAGCGCGCCGGCTGACGATAGCGCTCGGCATGCTGCGCGTAGAACTCAGAGAGGGCCTGGTTGCTCAGCGGCGCGGCCTGATCTTCGACCAGGGCGTCGAGGACGAATTCCATCTTCTGGATCAGGCGTCGGCGGATGATGACATCGCCGCGATCGAGGTGACGGCTCAGGGCCTCGCGGTACAGCACCTCGCTATCGAGATAGCTCTCGCGCTGCGCCTGTCGCTCGGCTTCGCTTGGCGGGCGACCGTGCCGACGCTGAAAGTCCTTTTCGAAGCCAGCGAGGGCTTCGGCGGTCAGCGTGATCTGGGTCTTTTGAGCCGGCTTTAGCGCGCGGTAAGCCAGAAGAAGGAGCGCACCGAGCAGAAAGAACTGCAAGAGCGGCGCGCGGAGGGGCGACACAGAGCGGGAGCGATGGGCGGACTAGGTGAACAGGTTCGAGATCGAGTCGCCGTGGTGGATGCGCTTCACCGCTTCCCCAAGCAGGCGGGCCACCGACAGGACTCTGATCTTGCCGCAGGCCTGCGCGGCCGGCGACAGCGGGATCGAGTCGCTAATGACGACTTCCGAGATCACCGAGCCGCTGATGCGATCGATAGCCGGTCCCGACAGCACGCCGTGCGTGGCACAGCAGATCACCGACTTGGCGCCCTGATCCAGCACGACCTTCGCCGCTGCAGTCGCGGTGCCAGCGGTGTCGATGAGGTCGTCGATGATGACCGCATGCTTGCCGCGGACGTCACCGATGACGTTCATTACTTCCGAGATGTTCGGGGCCGGTCGGCGCTTGTCGATGATCGCCATCATCGACTCTAGACGCTTGGCGAAGGCGCGGGCTCGCTCGACACCGCCAGCATCGGGCGAGACGATGACGGCGTTTTCACCGTGCAGGCCGCGCGACCGCAGGAACTCGATGTACACCGGCATCGCGTACAGGTGATCGACCGGGATGTTGAAGAAGCCTTGGATCTGGCCCGCGTGCAGATCGACGGCGACGACGCGATCCACACCCGCCGCCGTGATCAGATCGGTCACCAGCTTCGCCGAGATCGGCGTACGCGGCTTGACCTTGCGATCCTGCCGCGCGTACCCGAAGTAGGGAATGACGGCGACGATCGAGCCCGCCGAGGCGCGCTTGAGTGCATCGACCATCACCAAAAGCTCCATGAGGTTTTGGTTGACCGGAGGGCAGGTCGGTTGCACCACGAAGCAGTTGACCCCGCGGACGTTCTCGCGGATTTCGACGAAGATTTCTCCGTCGGAGAACGTACTTACCAACGACTCTCCGGGCCGGACTTCGATGGCCGCGCAGATGGCGTTGGCGAGATCGCGATGGGCATTGCCCGAGAAGACGGAGAGCGACTTCAACATAAAGCGGGGTAGTTGGGGCGGTAGGATTCGAACCTACGAATGCGGGTTCCAAAGACCCGTGACTTACCGCTTGTCGACGCCCCAGAAAAACGTGCGAACGCTCTATCACTCAGCAGGTGCGCCTGTCAACGTCGAATCCAGTGCCCTTGCGTGTCGGGGGCGGCTCTGCGACCCTGGGCCCCATGTCGAGTACTCTTCCTGCACCAGCGACGCCCGTCGTCGACAAGCCTGATCGTCGTCGCGTTCGCGCGCCCGTGCCCCAGAGCGTAGACGTCGCCATCATCGGCAGTGGACTGGGCGGCTTGATGGCGGCGGCGCAGCTTGCTGGGCAGGGTCTGCGCGTCGCCGTGTTTGAAGCCCACTACGTCGCCGGGGGCTGTGCCACGCAGTTTCGGCGGCGCAGTGGCGATGGGATCTATCACTTCGACATCGGCCTGCACTACATCGGCGAGTGTCAGCCCGGCGGACGCCTGCCCGCCCTGCTGTCCGAGGTCGGCATCACCGGCGAGCGCGGCATCGACTTTGTCGCCATGGATCAGGATGGCTTCGACACCCTGGTCTTCCCCGATCTGCGGTTTCGCATCCCGGCCAACGTCGAACTCTATCGCGATCGTCTGCTCTCGCTGTTCCCGCGCGAGCGCCGCGGCATCGATCGCTTCCTGGGTCTGCTGCGCGCGGTCATCCACGTGACGACGCAGGCCGGGCGAGGTCAGCCGGGGCTGCGCACGCTGCTTGGGCTGGGGACTGACGCCCTGCTCTTGGCCCAGAACCGCGAGACGACGATTGGTCAGTTTCTCGACACCTGCACGCGCGATCCTTGGCTGCGCGCTGTCCTGCTGGGCCAGAACGGCGACTACGGTGTGCCGCCGAGCGAGGCCAGCACGCTTTTGCACATGGGGCTGTGCGCGCACTACTTCACCGGCGCGTTTTATCCGCGCGGCGGGGGGCAGGTCATCGCCGATCAGCTGGCTGCCCGCGTCGAGGCCTTAGGCGGCAGCATCCACCTACGCCATCCCGTCGAGCGCGTGCTGATCGAAGGCGGTCGTGCCGTCGGCATTCGACTGGAACCGCGGGCTGCGGGAGAAGCCAGCCCAGAGGTGCGAGCCAAGGTCGTCTTGTCGAACGCCGATTTCCTGATGACGTTCAACCGCTTGGTGGGTCGTGAGCACCTGCCTAGCGAATTTCAGAATCGGCTCGACTCGTATCACATGGCCGACGCCATCTTCATCACCTTCCTCGGTGTGAAGGCAGACATGGCCAAGCGCGGCATGCGAGCGACGAACTACTGGCAGTTTGATGACTACGACTTCGACTCGTTCTATCGCGCCGGTCGCAAGCCCAGCGAAAGCGGCCTAATTGCCGCCCGCGGCTGCTACATCACCAGCGCGACGCTGAAAGACCCCGAGTCGTCGAGCCATCACGCACCGCCCGGCATCTGCAACGTCGAGGTCATGACCGTCGTACCTGGCACACCGACGCTGTGGGGTGCCAAGAGCGGCGACGCCGAAGCCTGGCGCTATCGCCACAGCGAGCGCTACGAGCAGATCAAGCACGACCTGGAAGAGCAGATGATTACGCGCCTGGATGGTCTTTTCCCGGGGACGGCGCAGGCGGTGGTCTACCGGGAGTCGGCCACCCCGCTCTCGCACGCACGCTTCACGCGAGCCACTGATGGTACAGGCTATGGTCTCGCCTCGACGCCAGAGCAGTTCATGGCCGGTCGGCCTGGCGTGCGCGGCCCGCTGCCGGGGCTGTACGTGACGGGGGCCTCGACGCGATCGGGGCACGGCATCCTTGGCGCGCTGTACGGCGGTCGCCAAGCTGCGCGACGCATCCTGCGCGACAAGACCGCGAGAGGCTAGCTCTTACTTAGGGAGACAGCGACAAGTGTGGGCGGGCGACTACCGATTGCCCCAGGGCGAGCGCCCAAGGAGCACTAGATAAAGCTGGTGGGCATCGACGATGCGAACCGTCATGCCGCCGAAGGTGACCTGCTCGCCGACCTTGATGGGCGCCGGCGCTGAGCCGCTGACTCGGACCCCATCAACCACGGTCCCATTGTGCGAGTTCAGGTCAATGACCACCCAGCTGCCGTTTGGCTCGCGACGGATGTGGGCGTGGAGCTTCGACACCGACGGATTGCGCAGCACAACGTCGCAGTTGCGGGCCCGTCCGACCGAGATGCGATCGGAGTACGGGTTCGTCGGCGCCTTGATCAGCTTGACGACACGCAGCTCGCTTGTGGGCTTCTTCCGAGCGGCATCGCGAGAGACGAGCTGCGTCGCAAACGAGGACGCCCCCACCGGGTCGATGGTCTCGTAATACAGCAGGAAGAGGTGCGGAAAGCGAGCAGCGAACTCGTCTGCGCTGAGTTTATTAGCTAGCTCGTTGAGTTCGCTGATTTCCATGCCAGGTAAAATCGTACCATGCGCGGGATTTGCAAAGGAACAGCAATCTTTGCTCGTGCCGGATCGTCGCTCATTCGAGCCCGGCGGGCTGCGCTGAGGACGCTCTACACGCAGACACGGCGGCATCCCGGAGGAGCCCCACGCGACGATGCCTTGCTGGCTTGGCCGGAACGGAAAACAGACGCTAGCGCAGCGGGTTTGGCTTGTCGGGGTTCACCCAGTTTCCGCCCCAGCGACGGAATAGATCCTGAGCGAAAGCCTCCCATTCCGCGCGGGTGCGGGAGGCCGGGAACGGCTCGGGCGGGATCAGGGTGTCGTCGCCCCCGACGATCTTGATGCCCTCGGGCGAGATCTGTCCCATGCGGAAGGGACGCCAGGTGTGCTGATTGCTTGGATCCACGCGCACCGTTCCGCCAGGGCCATCAAACGACTGATTGCGCAGCGCGTTGCGGATCGCCGGAACCTCGGTCGAGCCGGCTTGCTCGACGGCCTGCGCCCACAGATAGACGCTGCTGTATGCGGCTTCCATCGGTGCGCTGACCACCCGATAGTCGCCGTACTTTTTCCGGAACCGCTCGATGAAGCGCACGTTTTGATCGCGCGACAACGCTTGCAGATAACTCGCGGCCACGTAGTCGCCATTGACGTCGATATCGGAAATCTGGGCGAGTTCGTTTTCGCCCATCGTGAACGATACCGTTGGTGCTTGCTTGGGCGAGATGCCGGCGGCGCGCAGCTCGGCGAGGAAGTCGATGTTGCTCGACCCGATGAGCGAGTTGAAGATCAAGTCGGGCTTGGCTGCGACGAGCCGCTTGATCTCGCTGGCGAAGTTCTTCTGCCCGAGTAGGGCGAAGGATTCGCCGACGATCCGCGGCCGGTCTTTGTCGTGTCCGCCCTCGCGGCCCGAGCCATTGGCGGCCATCGCGCTCAATGCGTCGCGGATGATCTCGGCGGCGGTATGCGAGAACATACCGTCGGTGCCCATGTAGAAGATGCGCTCGACCTTGCGATTGGCGAGGCACCAGCGCAGGGCTGGGACGACGAGCTGATTGGGCACCGGGCCGCAGTAGATGACGTTGAGCGAGTCCTCTAGCCCTTCATCGCGCGCCGGGAACATCAGCAGGTTGCCGGTGCGCTCGATGATCGGTCGCATGCTGTGACGGTTGCTGGACGACCAGCCGCCAAACAGCGTGACGACCTTCTTCTCGACGATCAGCTTCTCGGCTTCGCGAGCGAAGATGGCGTTGTCGGACTTGCCATCTGCAACGATGGCTTCGATCTGGCGACCCAGGATGCCGCCGCGCTCGTTGATTTCATTGATGGCCAGCAGAGTGGCATCGATGACCGGGCGCGCGCTGATCGACAGCGTGCCCGCCTGCGAGTTGATGACACCGACGCGGATCGGTTCGCGCTGAGCTGTCGGGGGCACGCCACCGCTCTGCGGCTTGTTGCCAAGTCCATTGGGGTCGAGCGGGGGCGTTGGCTTGTGCATGCCGCGATACACCGCTGCGACGCCGGCTCCGGCGACGATCAGCCCCGCGCCCCCGATCAGCCAGGTGCGACGGCTGGTTTCACGTGTGACGGTTGGCGGGCGCGGATTGGGTGAAGCGCTGCGAGGTGGGCTCTTGCCGCTGTCGCCGGTCGGGGGAGTCGCTGCCGTGCCCGCGCCTTTGCCCAGCGCATCGGTGCGCGGCTTGGGGTTGGTGCTGCGTGCCCGCTGCGGTGTCGACAGCTTGCCCGCGACCAGGAAGCTGAAGGTGGGCCGCTCTGAACCGAGGACCGCAGCCTCCAGCGCGAGCCGCATCTCTTCGGCGTTTTGGTAGCGATCGGCGGGCCGCTTGGCCATCGACTTGCGAACGATCTGCACCACGGCTTCTGGGACATCGGGAGCCAGCCGACGGGGATCGGGAATCGGCGCCTTGACGTGCGCCATCATGATCTGCGGCACGCTGCCCGTCGTGTACGGCGGGTTGCCGGTCAGCAGGGCATAGAAGCTGGCGCCCAGCGAATAGATATCCGTGCGCCCATCGAGCGGCTGTGCACTCGCCTGCTCTGGGCTCATGTAAAGCGGCGTGCCCACGACGACACCCGACTTGGTCAAGCTGGTCTCTTCGAACAGCTCTTTGACCAAGCCGAAGTCGGCCAGCTTTACGGTGCCGGCCGGCGACACGAGGATGTTGTCGGGCTTGATGTCGCGATGGATGAGCCCGGCCTGATGCGCCGAGCTCAGCGCGCTGCAGCACTGCGCGACGACGTTGCAGGCCTCGACCCAGTTCATGCGGCCGCGGCGCTTGATGTAGTGGCCGGCGCTGCCTGGGTTCAGAAGCTCCATCGCGATGTAGTAGGCATCGTGCTCGTAGCCGATGTCGTAGATCGCGATGATGTTGGGGTGGTTCAGGCGGCCCGCGACCTGCGCTTCGTTGATGAAGCGCTCGACGGCAACGGCCTGCTCTTTGCGCGCCTCGGGCAGAAACTTGATCGCCACGTGGCGGTTCAGCGTCGTGTCCTCAGCCTCGTAGACCGTCGCCATGCCGCCAGTTCCGATCAGCCGGCTCACGGTGTACTTGCCGAAGCGCTGACCTAGGCGGGGATCGGAAGCGCTGCCGTCGCCACCAGACTGGGGCGATGCAGACTCTGAGCCTTTCTTCGGATCACCGGGGCCAGACACTACTTACATCATCAGGATCTGGGGCTGTCGGATCAACAGTTTCATGCACACAAACGTCGGTTATTCCGGCTCAGCGACCCAGGATTCGCTGACTCCTCAGCAACCGGCGAGGGGTGGAAGGCTAGCCATGGATTGTCCGCTGCCCCGCAACGCAGAGCCAAGGGCCCCGCAAAGGACAGGCCCAGCGCCTCGCGGTCCGAGGCAAAAGCGCTGGTTGTGACCCGCCGACCTGCGCTATACGTTGCCCAGCAATGAGCAAAGATGACGACGCATTTAGCCAGGATCTCGACGAGCGGCAGGAGCAGCTTGAGCAGCGCTTGCGCCAGCAGATCGACGGGCTGGCAACCGACTTTGCCGATCTGGGGCCCGACCTGCGTTGGACGCTGGTGCGCGGCCTAATCCATCAGGCGATCCACTTTGCGGCCGAGCGGGAAGACATCGAGTTCTGTGCCATTGCCACCTATTTGGCGGACATGGTCGGCCACGCCCACGAGCTGATGCACGACAACGAGCCGACGCAGCCCCCCCGCGAAAAGCTGGTGCACTAAGCGAATCCGCCCCTGCTCGGCTAGAACGAGAGCGGCATCCCCCACGTGAAGTGAATGCGGCCTGGGAAGTGCGAGATGGCCGGTTCTTGCTTCCAGCGATCGCTTTGCAAGAGTGGCTCTTGCCCGGGCAGCGTCAGCGGGTAGGCGTAGTCGAGCGAGATCGGGCCGAACGGCGTGAGTAGTCGCAGCAGCGAGAGGCCCACGCTGAAGCGGAAGTCGTTCCAGCGCAGCCGCTCCCAGCCGTCGAACACCGCGCCCGTGTCGAGAAATAGTGCGCCCACCCAGGGCCAGGGGAGCTTTTGGCTGATCGCGAATTCCCACTCGATCTGCGACAGGATGCGGACATTGCCACCCTGTGGAACGACGCGATAACCGAGGTCGCCAAACAGCGATCCCACCGGTGCGCGGACTTCCTCGGCTCGCAGCGCATCGTTGTCGTAGCCGCGGGTTGTCGTGTCGCCGCCTGCGAAGAAGCGCTCGACGACCGGCAGGGCCGGACGTCGCAGCGGGATGCCGTAGTTCACGCGCAGGTTGAGCTTGATGTTGAAGCGGCGCATCCCGTGATAAGGCCAGCCGTCTTCCATGCGCAGCACCGGCCCGTGCGGCTTGAGAAACATCGACTGAAAAGCCAGCGCGATGAAGCTGCCGTCGCCGTCGAACGGCTCAAACGCACAGCACAGCGATCCCGTCACCTGTCCCGAGATGAGAAAGCCGCTGTAGGGCATGACCGGGTTTATGGGCACTGGGCGATTGCGCGCGCGCAGACCAGGAGCCTCCAGACCCTCGCGGCGCTCCCAGACAATTCCCGCCGAGAGCTTGAGCGACTGCGTGCGATCGCCATCGCTGGGCAGCGAGGTTGTGCCCTCGGCGCGATACAGCGGCACTTGAATCTGGCTGAAGTTGAACTCGAGCCGTGTGAACAGGCGCACCGTTGGCTGGAGCAGGCGTCCCTGGTCGTCTGCGGCGGTGTAGAAAGCGCGGGTCAGCTCGGCGTTGGCGCCGTAGAAGTTGACCAAGCCGACGCTGTAACGGTTTTCGTTGCGCCAGAAGCCACTTAGGTCAAGGCGCAGAAAGCGACTCCACAGGCGCGGCTGGGCAATGCGCAACAAGAGCGACTGCACGCGAACACCAAATTCGCCGCGGACTTCGACTTCGGTCCCGACTCCGAGCACATTACGCCAGACATAGCTGGCGGTGCCGTAGAACGGGTTGTCCGTCGATACACCGACGGCGACCTGGAGCTCACCAACGCTGTCATAGCGCTCGATGACTTCGACCAAGATCGGGATCGGGTTGCGGTTCAGCTTCCAACCCTTCTGGCGTGCTTCCATGCGAAACTCGTCGGTCTCACCGGGGTTGGGCGTGATGCGGACCGAGTTGAAGATCTGGCGTGACAGCAGGTTCTGCTGCGCCTCCATGAGCTTCTGGAAATCGTAGGGATCGCCGGGGCGAAACGGCAGATCGCTGCGGATCAGGCTCTCGCGCGTGACGAAGTTGCCGCGGATCATGATCGGGCCGAAGACCACGGCTTCGCCTTCTTCGATGCTCCAGTGCATCGTCACGCGATCGTGGGCGGCATTCCATGTGGACTTGGCGGCGTCGATGGCCGCGTAGGGTCGGCCCACCGAAGAAAACAGTCGCAGCAAGCTCTGTTTGTCGCTCTCCAGCGCCTCGATGGTGTAGGGCTTGTCTTTGGTCATCGCCAGCACCTTGCGAACCTGCGCTTCGGTCTGGCCATGCGCGCCGACAAACTCGATCTCTACGGCATCGACCGTCTCGCGATGGCCTTCATTGATCGTGAAGCGGACGACCAAGTCACCATCGGGTCGGTTGATATCCTGGGCCGAGTCCAGCCCGAGAAGTGGAGCGCTCTCGAGCGCGGCGTGTGAGTGCGCAACGTCAGCCAGGATGCGCGGCTGGGGATAGCCTTCTCGTCGATAAAAATCTTCGAGGTGGCGAACATCCTGCTCGATTTGGATGGCGGACGCGAAGCCGCCTTGTCCAAGTCCGATTGCCCCCAAGCGCGGGTATCGTCGCGTGTTGATCTGCTCGCTGAGTCGAGCTTCGCTATAGCTCAGCGGATGGACCGCGTCGTCAGAGACGAACTCCAGCTCGCGGACCTTGAACTGAGGCCCCTCGTAGATCTGAAACTCGACGTGCATCGGATCGCCAGTGCGATCGCGCCAGCGCCAGTTGACCCGGGCTTCGAAAAAACCGCGCTGCTGATATAGCCGGAAGATATTGCGGGCGCTCTCGTCGAGCTCGTTGGCGCTGGCGTAGTTGTCGCGGAAGATGGTCACCGCCCCGCGCAGGTCGTCGTTGTTGATGCGTCGGCTGCCGGGAAAGTGCAGCACGATGCGGCGACGCTCTTCGATCGCCAGGTCGAGATCGACACGCTTCCGCAGCGGATCGGGATGCACCTCGCGCTTGGTCAGCCGCACACCGACGTAGCCCTGTGACTGGTAGTGGTCGATCAGGCGCTTGAAGTCGTCGTTGATCCGCTCGGTGCTGGTGCGCCCAAACCACAGGCAGCAGTGGTCAAAGAAATCGGCGAGCTGCGCCTGGGAAAGCAGCGTAAAGCCGCTGGCCCGAATCTCGCCCACGGGATAGCGCAGGCGGAAGAGGCCAGCGTTAAGGCGCACTCGAACGTACACATCGACCAAGCCGGGGGCATCCGGGGGCCATGAGAGCTCGATGACCACAACCGCGCCGTAGTAGCCCTTGCGCTGCAGGAAGCTCATCAGTTCCTGCTCTTGCTTACTGATCTCAGTGGCTAGCGCTTCGCCTTCTGGCAGGCGGTAGCCAGTGCGCCAGGTCATGTAGGACAAGATGTCGACCGAGAAAATCGGCCAGTTTCCCTGGACATAGATACGTCGCACAACGCGCAGCGGGGTGAGATGGACCAAGAGCTCTTGCAGCGTCGGAACCGTAGGGTTGCTGGCGTCAGGGGCAAGTGGCCGGAGCTCCGTCGCGACCAGATACCCGAGAGCCTCGATGTCGTGACGAACCCGTGCCTGCGCAGCCTCGTCCCAGCGACACGGTAGCCGCAGATCGAGAAAGCGCTCGAGGTTAGCAACGCGGTCCCCGACCTGCAGCTTGCCGACAATCGACAATTTGCCAATCATCGGCACCACTTCGTCGACACTCGCCAGTGGAACTGGCGTTACCATGGCAGGAGGTGGCGAGCCAGGGGCGATATTGGCAGCGGCCGTACTCGGAGCAGCGATGGAGCTCTGCGCCAACGCGGGCGCGGCAGGCAGCCCTACAAACAGCCAGCCCAGCAAGCAGGCGACGATGCATGCGAGCCGAGCGATGCCGTCTCGCGGGACACGGGAGCTAACCCTTGCTCCTCGAATTTGAACTATGATAGAAAGCACTGGCAATTTTGCTCGCTCAGTATAGGAGATTTTTCGTATGGCCGATCGACGCGAAAACTCGCTCCTTTTCTCGCTGAACGAGCTCAAAGAGCTCGAAGTTCAGCGACAAGAGGAAGAGGCGGAAAGCAAGCGCGCTGCCGAAGAGGCGGCGCGTCGTGCTATTGAGGACGCGGAACGCCGCAAGCGCGAGGAGGAAGAGGCGAAGATTCGCGCCGTGCAGGATGCTGAGCGGCGAGAGCGCGAGCGCAAAGAACAGCTCGCGCGCGAAGAAAAGATGCGCATCGACGAAGCGGAGCGAAAAGCCCGCGTCGAGGCGGAGGCGCGCATCGAAGAAGCCCGCCTGATCAAAGAGACGCAGGAGCGCATCAAGAAGGCGCTGCCCTACAAGCTGATCGCGATGGTCGGCGGTGCGATCTTGTTCATCGCTGCGATCATCGCCGGTTTGGTGATCAAGAAGTACATCGACGAGCAGAACGCCGAAGCCGCCACTCTTGCTGCACAGCGTCAGAAAGAGAAAGAGCAGGAGGAGAAGCAGGAGCGCGATCTGCTTGAGAGACAGCAGGCGGCTCAGAAGCAGCTTCAGGATCTGCAGAACAAGCTGTCGGCAACGGTCGGTGAAGTCGAGAAGAAGAAGCTCGAAGAGGAAGAGAAGCGCAAGCCCAAGCCGTCGAGCGGCGGTGGCGGCAGCGGGAAGAAGAAGGACAAGGGCGACAGCAAGCCAGAGAAACAACCCTCGGGCGGTGGTGGCGACGACATTCTGTAGTCGCCCCGGCTATGTCTGCGGGGTGTGTGTTGCATCCCGCAAGTCCTGCAAATTTTCCTTGCCTCCCTAAGACAGCGTGCGAGAATCACGACCCGTCGAGCGCAATGACCGTAAGGTCGTTGCTGATTCGTTGGCGGCATAGCCAAGTGGTAAGGCAGAGGTCTGCAAAACCTTCATTCCCCGGTTCAAATCCGGGTGCCGCCTCAAGAACGAGGAGAGAGTCTTTTCGGCTCTCTCCTCGTTGCATTTTTGCCCCATAGCGAGCAGAGATCTGCGCCGCGTGGAGAGCAGCCTACGTCATAGTCTTGCTAGGGGCCAGGGAGGGATGCCGGGGGCGGCTTAGGTCGTGCGGCGGGGCGAGAGGCTGAGGAGGGGGAGAGGGTTACTTCGTCATGATGCCGACGGTCTTGACCCCAGCTCCGCGGCAGATGTCCATCACCTTGATAACATCACCATACGTCGCGTTGTCTTCGGGGTTGAAGAACATCAGCTTCTTGCTGCGGTTCTGCATCAGCGTTCGGACTTTGTCGGGGAGCGCTTCTAGGGCAACCGCTTCCCCGTTGATTGCGACGCGTCCGTCCTCACCAACCGTGGCGACCAGCTGATCGCTGGCTGGTGGTGTTTCGACGTTGTCCGGTGCCTTCGGTGGGATATCGATGCTGGTCTGGTTCAGGAGCTTGGGCACGAGCACCATGAACACGATGAGGAGGACGAGAACAACGTCGATAAGAGGCGTGACGTTGATGTCGGAGCGGACGCCGCTGCCACCGGCTGAGAAAGCCATGGTCGGTTACTCCTGCTTCAGTTCTTCGGAGCCGAGCGCGACGCTCGGAACACCGGCCTCGTGGATCTTCTGCATGACGGCGCGCACCGCGGAGTAGTTCAAGCGCTTGTCGGCCTTGACGTGGATCTCGCGATTGCCGTTGCCTTTGCGCATCTCTTTGACGACAAGCTCGCCGATGTTCTCATCGGTCGCGCGCTCTGAGCTGACGAACACCCGCGAGCTTGCGCACTCCCAGTGGATCGCACCCATCTTGCCGCCGTCGCAGGTCACCGAGACGACCACCTGCTCACCGGAGTCACTCTTCTTGTCGTGATACTGCGTCAGCGGCTGCTCGACCGGCATACCGCGGGTGATCATCGGTGTGACGACCATGAAGATGATCAGCAGCACCAGCACGACGTCGACAAGCGGAGTGACGTTGATGTCCGAACGAATCGACCCCGACTTCACCTTGAGGTGACGGCGCTCGTGGATCTTCTTCTTCTTTTTGGGCCGCGGCGGCGGCGTGCTTTCCCCTTGCGTCGACATCAGAGCCTCACTCCTGTGGAGAGCGTCTGTGAGCCAGGCACGCGGCTACGCAGCCTTGCGGCCCTCACGCAGCACGTACGAGAGCAGCTCAGAGCTGGTCTCATCCATGTCGACCACGAAGCTGTCGATGCGGCTGGTGAAGTAGTTGAACACGAACACGGCCGGGATGGCGATGAGCAGACCGAAGGCGGTGGTGACGAGCGCTTCGCCGATGCCGCCGGCGACAGCCGCGATACCACCAGCGCCGCTGACCTTCATCGTCGCGAAGACGTTGATGATGCCGACGACGGTGCCGAACAGTCCAACGAATGGAGCGGTTGACGCGACGGTCGCAAGCCCCGAGAGGCCCTTCTTCAGGTTGGCAATTTCACGCTCTTTGACACGGTCGATGGCGCGGTTGACGGCGTCAACGATGTCGAAATCACCCACGTCGTCTGGCCCCTGCGTCTTCAGAGCCTTGGTTCCCGCCATGTACTCTTTGAGCGCGGCTTCGATGACGATGGCGATCGGTCCCTGCGGCTTGATCTGCGACAGGCTCAGGGCTGCCTTCAGATCGTGATCACGCAGCTTGGCAGCCAAGCTCGGCACAAAGTCCTGCGAGCGCTTCTCGGCACGTGAGTACGTGATCAGGCGCTCGATGCCGACGGCGAGCTGATACACGCCCATCAGCGCAAGCAAGATGATGACGGCTTTGCCTGGAACAGACGTTTGTGTCCAGAGGCTGACTAAGTTGAAATCCATTTTTCTTCCTCGTGACCGGTTGGTTTCCCGTTTTCGTCGGCTACTCGATGTGGAACTCGAAGAACTGGATGAAGCAGATCGGGATCGCCTGCGGCTTGTATCGCCAGCTGCGAACTGTCGCGATGATGGAGTCATCAGCGCCTGGGATGCTCTGCACCGCATCCACCGAGCTAATGCTGCCGCTCTGCGCGATACAGACCTTGTACGACCCGGTGACGACGCTGCCGCGGCGCTGAGCCTTGACCACGTCTGGCAGGTGAGGGTCATCGCCCGAGCTGATCTTGTCCTTCTTGATCATGATCGCCGGCACGACCTTCGGCTTCGGCGGCGGCTTGGGCTCTTCCTTCGGCGGCGGCGGCGGTGGGGCGCCCACGACACCACCGGCCACACCACCTTCAACACCACCAGGAACGCCTTCAGAGCCGCCCGTGTCTTTCTCATCCGGCGGATCTGGATCGGTCTTGGGCTGGATGAACTTGGGAACTTCCGTCGGCTGCACCACCGGCTTGGGCGTCTTCGGCGGCGTCACAGTTTTTTTCGGCGCAGCCTTCGGTGGCGGCGGGGGTGGCGGCGGCGGCGGTGCGGTCGCGATGAACTGCACGGTCAGCGGCGGCGGCTGCACTTCATCCACGTGGATGAAGGAATAGATGATGAAAAAGATGATCAGCGAAGCCTCGATCACCGTCGAGATGATGAAGGCCGCGTAGAGGAGCGGGCGCTTGCGCTTTTTGTCTTCTACATACCGATCAAACATTGCCTACTCCTCCGCGGGCTGCTCGTCGTCGTCAGCAGGGGCTGGCGCCGCCGGCCGCGCGGGGCTCGGAGGCGGTGGGGTGGCTGGCGCTGCCGCCGGGGTAGCGGCCGCGGGTTTCGCCTTGGGGGTGGACTTTGCGGCCTTCGGGGCAGCCGGCTCGGCCGGAGCGGCCGGCGGCGCGGTTGGCGGGGCCGGGGCGGCAGGCGCGGGGGCCGCTGGAGCTGCGGGCTTGGCCGCCGGAGCCGGGGCCGCTGGAGCGGGAGACGTCGGAGCCGGAGCCACCGGGGTCGGGGCCGGAGCCGCGGCAGGTGCGGTGGCGCCGGGGGCAGCTGGCACACCAAGCGCGGCGGCAGCACCTTCGGGAACCGGCTGGCCGGGATAGCTCGCCGGGACGCACGGAGCCGTGAGCGGTGGTGGCGGCGGCGGCG
The DNA here is from genome assembly GCA_937952145.1 of uncultured Myxococcales bacterium. Lineage (GTDB taxonomy): Bacteria > Myxococcota_A > Polyangia > Palsa-1104 > JAEUJZ01 > JAEUJZ01. The sequence goes on along the minus strand of CALFYE010000338.1, from coordinate 54,300 downwards.
GCTTGCGGCTCTTCTTGGGGTTGGGATCGGGGGGCGGCGGCAGCGGACAGGCGGGCGGGATCGCGGTGTCGACCGACTTTAATGCCTCGACACTCTGCGAGGTCTGCCAGACCTTGATCTCCGGCTCGGCGGGAGCGCCCCCGTCCGGGTTATTCGTTGGGGCGGTGGGAGCGGCTGCGGCTCCAGTGGCCGCTTTCTGCATCGCCACCGCCAATCGCACCAGGCCAGTCGCCTGATTCAGATCGGCGCGCTTGAAATCATCACTTGCCGCAGCGTACGAGCGCTCGCGCAAGAGCAGGTTGGCGTAGACGACCGGCGTCGGGGCTTGCGGCGATAGCTCGATCGCCTTCTTCAGCAGGTCGATGCCCTCGTTGGCCTTGCGGAATCGCCACTCGGGCGGTTTCGTCAGGTTGCCTTTGCGCTGCTCCATCGGCGTGCGGCACTGACTGTCGCTGCACAGGTCATCCCAGTTCATGATCGCCAAGGCGACGAAGCCGTCGGTGTCCTTGGGATTGGCCTTGACCCGGCGCTCTAGCCACATGCGCGCATCGTCGTTCTTGCCGATGCTCTTGGCGATGTTGCCGAGGATGGTCAGCGCTTCCAGGTCGGGGTTTTCGCGATCGACCTGCGGCTTGAAGAACGCAACCGCATCGTCATAGCGGCGCGCATCGACAAACGTCTGCAGCAGATAGTCCCGAGCCCGCTGTCGCTGCTCCGGCTTGAGCTCGGGCATCTCCATGTACTGCTTGAACGACTTGATGGCGACCTCGGCCGCCTCCGCGCCCTCTTTACCTCGCGGATTCTGCTGATAAAGCTGCAGGTGCGTGAAGCCGCGGTTGAGGATGATCGGCGCCACGGTGGAGTCGATCTCAGCCGCTTGCTTGAACAGCTCAGCCGCCGCCTTGATGTCCCCGTCCCGATACTTCTCGACGCCTTTTTGCGCCCGTGCTCGCGCTCGCAGCGTATCGCAGCTCACCTGGCCCAGTGCGAGGCCGGCGACCGCCACAGGCCAGGCCAGCCTCCAGGCGACAGATCCGAGGACACGTTGGATGCCCATGATGCGGCGCACCCTAACAAGTTATTCCCGAGCATCGCAACGATTTTTCACGGTTTTTCGGCCGCGTCTTCAACGCTCGCAGATGCGCCGTAGGTTCGAGCGCAAGACCGGCTTTGTGGCAACGGAGCGCGCGCGTCAGCGCATTGACACAGACCCGCGTACGGCAGTACAAAGGCGCGTTTTTTGGCGCCCCTTATGGCTCGTCCAGTGGGGGCACCCCCCACTGCAAAGAGGCAAGAATGGCTCAAACGTTCGATACGGCGGACCTGCGCAAAGGGCTCAAGATCATGGTCGATGGAGCCCCCTTCATCGTCGTCGAGGCGCAGTTCGTAAAGCCCGGCAAAGGCCAAGCGTTCACCCGCACCAAGATGAAGAACCTGCTCACGGGTGGCGTGATCGAGCGCAACATTCGCTCGGGCGAGAAGATGGAAGGCGCCAACGTCGAAGAGCGCAAGTTCCAGTTCTTGTACAAGGAAGGCAGCGAGAGCTTCGTCTTCATGGATGAGCAGACCTACGATCAGGTCAGCGTGCCGGCCGAGATCGTCGACGAAGAGTGGCGCTTCCTGAAGGAAAACCTGGTCGTCGATCTGACGTTCTATAACGAGCGTCCGATCTCGGTGACGCTGCCCAACCACGTTCAGCTCAAGGTCATCGAGACCGAGCCCGGTGTGCGTGGTGATACGGCAACCGGCGCCAGCAAGTCGGCCAAGATCGAGACCGGGGCGAGCATTCAGGTGCCGCTGTTCGTCAACGAAGGCGACGTTCTCAAGATCGATACCCGCGAGGGCACCTATCTTGAGCGCTCCAGCCGCGCGTAAGCATTGACGGGCGCATCCAAGCCGCCGGTCGCCGTGGATGTCGGGGCCGCGGCTGAGCTGTATAGCTATCGGCTGGCGTCTTGGTGGGTGGCGCCAGCGGATGTTCGCGCCGTGCTGTGTGGCCGGCTGACCCAGCTTCAGGATGCGGAGCCGTTGGCGCTGTTCGACGATGGCGAAAGCAGCGCTTGGCTCGCTCTGACTCCGGCTCAGCGGTCCATGGTGGACGTCGGTGACTACGTCGCGATCGTGCCGCAGCGTCTGCCATTGAACGCTGCCGACGCGCAGGCACCGGGGGCGCCAGCCTTCTGTGCGGCCGAGCTTCAGCGTCTATCTCGGCCGTCGGATGCGCTGTCATTTCTTTCACCGGGAAGTGACTGGTATCGCCTGCAAGAGGCCGGGCGCAGGCGAGCCCGTGGGCTTGTGGCTCGCTCGCACTTCGTCTCGGCGATGCGCGCTTTCTTTGCGGCGCGCGACTTCATCGAGATCGAAGCTCCGCTGCAGGTTCCTTCGCCCGGTCTAGAGCTGCACCTGGCCGCCTTTGCGACCGAGCCGGGAGGACGCTTCCTGATTACGTCCCCGGAGTATCAGTGCAAGCGGCTGCTCGCGGGGGGACTGCGCCGCATCTATTCGCTGGGCAAGGTCTTCCGCGCCGGAGAGGCCGGGCCGCACCACAACCCCGAGTTCACGATGCTGGAGTGGTACCGCGCCTTCGCCGGCTGGGAAGCCGTGGCCGATGATGTCGCCGCCCTGTGTGCCGAGCTTGCGGCGTCGCGGCCGGGGGGCGATGGACAGCCTCGTCTCCCCTATCGCGGACGCCTGCTGGATCTGGCCCTGCCCTGGCCAAAACTTTCGGTCTGCGAGGCGATGTTGCGCTATGCCGGCGTGACGCTGCGCGGCGACGAGACGGTGGACGCGCTACGGCAGGCGCTGCACGCCGCCGGTCATCGCCCCAGCGAGCCCCGCGATCGTCCGCCGACCTGGGATGAGCTGTTCTTTCCGGTATTTCTCGATCACGTCGAGCCCTGCTTGCTGAAGCCGCCTGGGCAGGATCGGTCGGCGCCGCTGCGACCAGTGGTGCTGTACGACTGGCCGCTGCCGCTGTGCGCGCTGGCTCGGCCCCGTCCCGATAATCCGGCAGTCGTCGAGCGCTTTGAGGCCTATCTCGCAGGCGTCGAGCTGTGCAATGGCTTCGGTGAGCTGTGCGATCCCGTCGAACAGCGCCGCCGTCTGGAGCTTGACGCGCAGCGGCGCAGTGAGCGGGGCCTGCCGGTCTATCCGCAAGACGAGCGCTTCTTGTCGGCGCTTGCGGCGGGCATGCCCCCCTCGGCTGGCGTCGCTCTGGGCGTCGATCGTCTGCTCATGCTGCTCTGCGATGCGGAGCACATCCGCGAAGTTCTGCCGTTCGCCAGCGATGAGCTCTAGTCGCGCGGAAGTAGCCGCAGCTAGTCATCCCCAGAAACTTGTGAGAGTCTTCTACGACACGTCTACGCCGAGGCAGCCGTCTGTGTTCGCCTCGCAGTGAAAGGATCCCTGATGAAACGCAGTGCCCTTGTCGTGCTTCCTCTGCTGGCCGCTCTGGTGTGGTCATCCGGCTGCAACCGTCCCGCGACCCGCGGCGGAAACGGTGGCTCCAACGTCCTTGAGTCGCAGATTGTCGTCGCTGTTATCGGCAAGCAGGTCATCACCATGGGCGATGTCGACAAGCTTGCCGCCCGTGAGCTGTATGAAGCGCGCGAGAAGGCGCTGGAAAACCTGATCACCGATCGCGTGATCGGCGCCGCCGCCGGCAAGGAAAGCGCCGAAGACTTCCTGCGCAAGACCGTCGAGGCCAAAGTGCCAACGGTCAGCGAAGCCGAAGCCCGCGCTTTCTTCGATGCCAACAAGCCGCGCCTCGGCCAGCTTGGCGAGAAGCCGTTCGAAGAAGTGCGCGACATCCTGATCCAGGGCGTGACCGGCGAGAAGCGCCGCGAAGCGGTCGGCGCCGTGCTCGCCGAGCTACGCGAGAAGGCGGGCGTGCAGGTCCTTCTACGCCCGCCGCGCATCGAGGTCGCCGCCACCGGACCGGCCAAGGGTCCGCAGGATGCCAAGGTCACCATCGTTGAGTTTTCGGACTTCCAGTGCCCGTTCTGCTCGAAGGGCAAGAAAGTGATCGACGACGTCGTCAAGATGTACGGCAACAAGGTGCGCGTCGTGTTCCGCGACTTCCCGCTCGACTTCCACGAGAAGGCGCAGAAGGCCGCCGAAGCCGGTCTGTGCGCCAACGATCAGAGCAAGTTCTGGGAGATGCACGACTGGATGTTCGACAACCAGCAGACGCTGGACGTAGACACCCTCAAGGCCGCGGCGCGCAAGCTGGGCCTCGACGGCGCCAAGTTTGATCAGTGCCTGACCACAAACCAGCACGAAGCCGACGTCAAGCGCAACATGGCGGATGGTCGCAAGGCGGGTGTCAGCGGCACGCCGGCCTTCTTTATCAACGGCGTCATGCTATCGGGCGCCCTGCCGATCGAGCGCTTCAAGACCGAGATCGATCGCGCGCTCAAAGACTAGTCTCCGCTCGCTCCTCCCCCGCAGTACCCATGGCGCCCGACGTCTCTCCGACTCTCGCGGCCCAGCACCGCGCCGCGCAGCGCCACCTTCGCCGCGGCGAATTTCTTCTCGCCATCACCATCCTCACGTCGCTGCTGTCCGAGGTCGATGTCCCGGCTGCGGCCTACGAAGACTGGGTTAGGACGCTGCTCTTGGCCGCGCGCCACGCTGGGCCGGCCAGCCTGTCGACTCTTCTTGGTGACGAGTCCCGCCGCCAGGCCGGAGCACAGCTTCAGCGCCTGCAGGCCATCTGTCACATCTACCTCGGCAGCGCTGCCGATCGGGGCAGTGCCGCCAGCCTGCTTGGCGCGGCGCAGTTTCCGGTAGAGCGGGCGCTCTTTCTGACCTCCGGGGCGACGAACGCCAGCGTCGAGCAGCTGAGTGCCGCCGGCGATCTTTTGAAGCAGGCGGGACGCTTGGTGCGCGCCGCATCGGCCTATGCCGCAGCCGGGCAGCGGGACGCGGCCATCGCTTGTTATCAGGCGCTCTTGGCCTCGCCTACCGGCGTGACAAATGGCGCAGTCGAGCCGACGAGTCGCCTGCCATGGAGCGACTACGAACAGGCGCTGACCCACTTTCAGCTGACCGTCCTTCTGTCGCTGGCTGGCCGTGGGGCGGACGAGATCCAGCGTCACTCGGTTGCCGCGCAGAGCCTGCTGGAACAGCTCGCCGACGAGCATGAGGCCGCGGATCAGCCCGAGCGGGCCATCGATGTGTACTGCGTCTACATCGCGCTCGGTCGCGCCACCGCGCGCTTCGAGAACATCGCCGAGGGCTTTGTCGGCTGCCTGCGCCTGCTAAAACAGGAGCGGCTGATCACCGCCGCGCTGCGCTGCTACGAAGACTTCTTGGCCTGCTGTGTACAGTGGGGCGAGTTTCTGCTGGCCGGCCAGCAGGCCCGCGATGCGGCGGATTTCTTGGATCACTGCAGCCTGCCCTGGGGCGATCGCTATCGTCGTCGCGCCGCCGAGTTTTTTGCACAGGCTGGTGCCGATGAGCGTCGAGAGCCGGCCTATCGCGAGAGCCTGCTGCTGCAAGCCGTGGCGCTGTACAGCGCGCTGTCCGATCACGACGCGGCCCGTCGCATCCTGCTGCAGCTAGCCGAGCTGCCATCGGCACCGCGATCATCGGCTGTGCCATCCGCGACCCCCGACCGTTCTTCTGATCGTGCGGCTCGCTACCTTCGCCTGGCCAGCCTGTACCCCGCGCCCGCCGTGATCAGCGACGGCGATGTAGCGGAAAGGCGCGCCGTCACGGCGTCGGAGACCGAGCCCAGCGAGCTGCCAGCTGAGATCGCCGATCGCACCGGTGAGCTGCCGGTCTGGGATCTCGATCTGTGTGAGTGGGAAGATGCCGGCGATCCCAACCTGATCGCATTTGCCATTCTCTGTGATCGGGGTCGGCCGCTGCTCAGTCGGCGTCAGGCCCTGCGGGTGCTCATGCTGCACGATCTTGCACCGCCAGCGCCGGCCTCGCTGGATGCGATCCAGGCGCGCTTGCAGCTCGTCGATGCCGTCGCTGGTCTGCGCAGCTACGAGGCGCTGCGACCGCTGGAAGAGCTGCTCTATGCGGCGCGGCCGGTGGGACCGATCGCGATCTCCGCCGCTGCTCCCGATGGCGAGTGGCGAGCGACGATCTTGCGCCGACCACAGACCCTGGCGACCGCGCCGGACCTGTTTGCCGATGACCTGCTGCCGGCCCTGCGTCGGCAGCTGATCGAGCGCCTGCCGCGGCTGTATTTTCGTCGCTCGCTTTCCATGGTGGTGCGCGGCCTCACCGACCCCGATCTCGCCGTGTATGCCGCCAGCTTGCAGGCCCTAAGCCAGGGGCGCTACATCGGTAGCGTAGGCCTGCTTTCGCGCATTCTCGACGGCAGCGAGCCCAGTATGGCCGCTGTGCCGCCGATCTCGCGGCTCGACGTCAAGCGCGCTGCCTTGGTCGCGCTGTCGCGGGTGCGTGAGCTGCGCGCCTACCAGCTCATCCTCGATGCCTATCGGCGGGAGAGCGAGCCCCTGCGCGGCGATGCATTTCGCCTGCTGCGCTACGGATTGTCGTCGGACAGCAATACCGTGCGACCGCTGCTGCTGCGGGCGGTGCAGGCAGGCGGTGCCGAGCTGGCCGCGCTGCGGGCGCTGGTGGGGGACTAGGTCGCGCTTACAGGTCGATGGCTTCGCCGTAGGCCGCCTCGACGGCGCCCTTCATGACTTCGGCGAAGGTGGGGTGGGCAAAGACGGTGTGCAGGATCTCGGTGGCGGTAAGCTCGCTGGCCCGCGCCAGGGTCAGGGTGGCGATCATGTCGCTGGCGCTGCCGCCGAGGATATGGGCGCCCAGGATCTCGCCGCTCTGGTCGTCGATTACGACCTTGACCATGCCGTCGGTCTCGGTCGTCGCCTGACCCTTGCCTGACACCTTGAAGGGGAACTTGCCGATGCGCACGGCGCGGCCCCCCTCGCGGGCTTTCTCTTCGGTGAGGCCCATCGAGCCGACCTCGGGACGACAGAAGGTCGCGCCGGGCATCGTCGAAAAATCGACGCGGCGTCGCTCGCGCTCGGGCATGCCGGCTAGCCCTTCGACGCAGGAGATGCCCTCGGCCGAGGCCTTGTGCGCCAGCAGCGGGCCACCGATCAGATCGCCGATCGCGTACAGCCCAGCGATCGGCTTGCCTTCGTTGTCGAGGACGCGATAGTCGGCATCGACGCGCACGAAGCTGCGCTCGATCTGCGCGTTCAGCGATTCCAGGCCCAGTCCGTCGCTGTTGCCACGCACGCCGACCGCGGAGAGCAGCTTTTCGCAGCGCACGGTCAGGCTGTGCCCGGCTTCGCTGGTGAAGCGAACTTCGAGCTCGCTCTGGCCGCGCTTCACATCCGTCACCTTGGCGCCGGTGTGGATGGCGATGCCCTGCTCGGTCAGGCTCTTTTTCAGCGCCGCCGAGATCTCTTTGTCTTCGACGGGCAGGATGGTCGGCAGGGCTTCGATCAGCGTCACCCGCGTGCCGATGGCGTTGTAGAAGTACGCGAACTCGACGCCGATAGCCCCGGCTCCGACGATGCACAGCGACGCCGGCTGGGCCGGCAGGTTCATCGCCTCGAAGTAAGTCAGGACCTGCTTGCCGTCGGGCTCCATGCCGGGCAGGACGCGGGGCCGGGCCCCGGTCGCGAGCAGCAGATTGCGGGCCCGCATCTCTTTGCCGCCGACGTCTAGCGCTAGCCCGCCGTCGTCGCGTCGCTTGATTAGAGCCGTTGCGCGCACCCATTCGATGCGGTTCTTTTTGAACAGATAGCCGACGCCCTTGCCCTGGTTTTCGGCCACCTTGCGGCTGTGCGCGATCGCCTTCGGATAGTTGAAGCGCAGGCCCGTGGCTTCGATGCCTAGCTCGGCGCCGTGGCGCAGGCCGGCGAAGAGCTCAGCGCTGTGCAAGAGCGCCTTGGTCGGGATGCAGCCCCAGTTGGCGCAGATGCCGCCGAGGTGCTCTTTTTCGACGACCGCGACCTTCTGGCCAAGCTGCGCCGCGCGGATCGCCGCGACGTAACCGCCGGGACCTCCGCCGACGACAATTAAGTCGAGCTCGCCGCTGTCTTTGCCGCCGTCTTTGCCGGGCGTGGTCTGTGCGGGCTTGGTCGTCATTACAGCACCAGGAGCATCGGATTTTCGAGACCGCGCACGACCTCGGCCAGCAGTCGCGCGCCCAGCGCCCCGTCGATGACGCGGTGATCGCAGGACAGCGTCAGGGTCATGCGGCGCTCGATGCGCAGCTCGTCTTTGCCGTCTTTTTCCACCACCACCGGCCGCTTCTCGACGCGGCCGACGGCCAGGATGCCGGGCTCGGGCGGGTTGATGATGGCGAAGAATTCGCGGATGCCGTACATGCCGAGGTTGGTCAGGCTGAAGGTACCGCCGGTGTACTCCTCTGGGCGCAGCTTCTTTTCGCGACCGCGGGCGGCTAGCTCACGCACCTCGCGAGCCAGCGTGCCCAGCGACTTGTGATCGGCATTGCGCACGACGGGGGTAATCAGACCCTCGCCTTCGTTCAGCGCCACGGCGACGCTGACATCGACGCGGGCGTGCTTGACGACGTGCTGTCCATCGGGGGCCAGCGACATATTGGCCGACGGCACGACGCGCAACGCGCGGGCCAGGGCCTTGAGCACCATGTCGTTGACGCTGACCTTTTCGCCACCGGCTGCCTGGCCGCTCTGATTGAGCTGCTCGCGGAACTGCCACAGCGCATCGACGCCGGCATCGCTGGTCAGATAGAAGTGAGGCACGGTCTGCTTGGCTTCCAGCAGGCGGCGCGCGGCGGTACGGCGGATCATCGGCAGCGCGACTAGCTCGTCGCCGGCCAGCATGGGCGCAGCCGCCGGAGCGCTTGCTGCGGGGGCCGCAACCACCTCGACCTTGGGCGCCGGTGCCGTCGGTGCGGCAGCCTGTGCCGTACCTTGGGCGGCGGCGCGCTCGATATCACGCTTGACCACGCGACCGCCCGGACCAGAGCCAGCGATGCGGCGAATATCCAGCCCAGACTCGTCCGCCAAGCGGCGAGCCAGCGGCGAGGCGAGCACGCGTCCCGTCGGTGCAGCAGCCGCGACCGCTGCCGCCACGGCCGGTGCGATAGCCGGCGCAACCCCGGGCAGCACGGCCTGCGCGACCGCCTGGGCCACCGCTGGAACGACCACCGCCGCCTGCGCGACCGCCGCTGCCGGGGCGGGAGCGGGAGCCGCCGGAGCACCCCCACTGGCTTCGGCGAGCAGGGCCGAGATGTCTTCCCCGGCGTCGCCCAGGATGCCGACCGGCCCGCCGAGCTTGACCGTGTCACCGGCCTTGACGAGCTGTCGCAGAAGGACCCCCTCGTCTTCGAGCGGGAAGTCCATGTTGGCCTTGTCGGTCTCGACCTCGGCGATGATGTCTCCGGGGGCGATCTTGTCGCCTTCCTTCTTCGTCCACTTGGCCAGCACACCCTCTTCCATCGTCGGAGAGAGCCGCGGCATCACAATCAGCGTCGCCATGGTTTTGTGTCCTTGGGTGAGTCCCCGGGCAAGCCCCTCATGCGGCCGGCTCGCGTGCTCCGGCGCGGCGGCGAGGAGGCAGAGCCGCGGTGTTTACTGCAGGTACAGCGTGCGCTTGACCGCCGCGACGACGCGCGGCACGTCGGGCAGCACCACCGACTCTAGGTTCAGGGCGTAGGGCACCGGCACGTCTTCCGAGGCCACGCGCTCGATCGGCGCATCCAGATCGTCGAAGCACTCGCGCTGTACGCGGTAGGCGATCTCGCCGCCGAAGCTGCTGTGCGGCGTCGCTTCCTGCACGATGACGCAGCGGTTGGTCTTGCGCACCGAGCTAAAGATCAGCTCATCGTCGAGCGGGCGCAGCGTGCGGGGATCGACGACCTCGACCGAGATGCCCTCGCGCTCCAGTACCTTGGCGGCTTCCAGCGCCAGGCCGACCATCTTGCTGTAAGCGACGATGGTGCAGTCGGTGCCAGCCCGCTTGATGTCGCCCTTGCCGAGCGGAATCAGGTACTCGCCTTCCGGGACCTCGCCCTGCTCGCTGTACAGGAGCTCGGCCTCGATAAAGATCACCGGATCGGCGTCGCGGATCGAGCTCTTAAGCAGGCCCTTGGCGTCGGCCGGCGTCGAGGGCATGACCACTTTCAGACCCGGCGTGTTGCAGTAAATCGCCTCGAATGAGCTTGAGTGCTGCGCCCCCAGCTGATGCGCCGCGCCACCCGGTCCGCGGATCACCATCGGTACCGAGAGCTGCCCGCCCGACATCTGTCGCACCTTGGCGGCGTTGTTGAGGATCTGGTCGATGGCGACGAGCGAGAAGTTCCAGGTCATGAGCTCGATGATCGGCCGCATGCCCACCATGGCCGCGCCGACCCCGATGCCGACGAAGCCGCACTCGGCGATGGGGGCATCTACGACCCGCTTTTCGCCGAAGCGCTGGAGCATGCCCTGCGAAACCTTGTACGCGCCTTGGTAATGGCCGACCTCTTCTCCCATCAGGAAGATGTTGGGGTCGCGCTCCATCTCCTCGGACATCGCTTGGTTTAGGGCTTCGCGGAAGGACAGTCTTGGCATTGCACACACCTCAATTGAGCGTGGCCGCAGAATAACAAAATTCGGCCCGCTCCTAGGGCGGGTTGTGCATCCGCGGCGCCCGCGCCTGGCGATTGCGCTCTGGGTTGTCGATTGCCGTCGGCTCGTGTACATCGATAGCCAGTGTTTCGTGAGGCGCAGGATCGGGCTCGGGACTGGGGCCAGGACTGGGGTGAAGACACGCGGCGACTGCGCCTGCGGGTCGTGCTTTCGCTCGTGCTTTCACTGGCCTTGCACTCGCTGCCCGCGACGCTGAGCATCCTGGCTGGACTGGCGCTGCGGGCCCTGCCCAAGCCCCCCATCCAGGTCGAGATCTTGCCGCCGCGCAAGAAGGCTCCGCCGGTGGTGGTCGAGCCACCAGCCCCGACCCCGGCCACGTCCGAGCCGGCTGCCGCGCCCGCCCCGCCGAAGAAGGCCGCTCCCAAGCCCGACAAGCGCGAGCCGGGTCCGCAGCTGCCGACCACCCGTCTGACCGGCCTGGGACCGTCCGGCGTCGATGAAGAGCTGGGCCTGCGCGTCCTCCTGCGCATGCCGGCTTTGCGCAACACGCCGCATCGGCAGGTCGTCGAGACACTGCTGGCCGCCTTCCCCGACACCCACATCCTGGCGGCGGGCACGGCCTTTCCTCCACCTGCATCGCTGTCGCTTTCACGCGCGTTTATCGACGACATCGATGCGCTCTTGATCGCGACGGCTGACCCGCGCGACATCACCGCGACGACGTTTTACGCCAAGCTGCGTCCCAGCAGTGATCTTCTGCCCAAGCTGGGCGGGCGTCGGCAGCTCTCGTGGGACAGCCGACGCGTGCGGCAGCTACGCCCCGATCTGTTCGCCTTTGCTCGCCCGGATCTGCTGGGGCCGGGCAGTCCGCCACCCGTCGCGGGCAGTCCCGCACCCACGTCCCCTGGGACCGTCGATGAAAAGGTGCTCTCGCTGTGGGCGGATCGCCTGGCGGCGGCGCTGGGCAAGCCGGGTCCGGCAGTCTACGCCGAGGTCAATAATCCGCAGGGCCGCATCCGCCTGCGCGGCGACATCCCGACGCCGACCGCGGTGCGAGCGGTGCTGTCGGCCGAGGCCGATCCGCAGCTTGTCGCGCACATCGAGCTAGCGACGCCTGACGACGCCAGCCGACTGCATGGTCTTTTGCCGCAGCTCAAGAGCGAGCTTGCCGGCAAGCTGTTCTGGCTGGGGCTCGGCGGTCTCTTGTCGGATTTGAAGTTCACGCTGGCCTCGTCCTCTTCGCCGGGGGCCCCGCGTCGTCCCACCGTCGAGGTGCGCGGCAAGCTACCCCGCGCTGACGTCGCGGTCCTGCTGTTGTGGATGAAAGGCTGGCTACCTCCGCCGGAGCGCTTCCCCGAGCTGGTTCCGCCGCCGCCGCCACCCGCTTCTGATTCGTCGGACGGGGGCGCTGCGGATGCGGGATAGCGGGCTTCTTGGGCATCGCGGTGGCTGCTGTCTGCGCACGGGGCTTCCCCCAAAACAGCGCATACGATATGAGGAGATAGAGGGATTCTCATGCCGCTATACGAGTATCAGTGCCGTAGCTGCACGCATCGTTTCGAAGAACTGGTGCGCGCTTCGGATGAAGCACCGAGCTGCCCAAGCTGTGCCGGGCGCGATCTAGAGAAGCTTTTGTCCGCGTTTGCGGTCGCGACGGGAGCCTCGGCTCCAGCGATGGCGGCGGGACCCTGTGGTTCCTGCGGCGACCCGCGTGGGCCGGGCGCGTGCAGGCTGAATTGACCGCGCTTTCGCGACGGCAAAGCCGGCCGAACAGGCAGGGGGGCCGCACCGCGGTCTGGCTGGCAGGACTCATGATCTCGGCGCTGGCGCCCCCTTCGGCGCAGGCAAGTCCGACGAGCGATGCGCCGCCTGCCGTTTGCAGTCCAGGGGCCCGGCGGCAGGTGCGCTTGGCGCAGCTTTCGGCGGCATCCGGCACGATGTCGGTACCGCTGCGCTACAGCCCGCGCAGCCTCCCCGATGGCCTGGTGTCGCTGTGGGTGCAGGCCGAGGGCGGAGCCGCGGCGCTCAATGCCGCGGGACTTTCGGCACAGGCGGTGACCCCCCACTTTTCGCGCGTGACCTTGCCGACGAGCGAGCTACCGCGACTATGGCACCTGCCGGGGCTGCAGCGCGTCGATAGCGAGCGTCGGCTGCGGCCGCTTCTGGATCGCTCGGTGCCGCTGATTGGGGCGACGGCGCTGCACGATCTGGGGCTGCGCGGTCGCGGGGTGATGATCGCCATCGTCGACACTGGCGTCGATTTTCGCCATCCCGATCTGCGCGATGCCAGCGGCCATACCCGCATCAGCTATCTCTTGCAAGCCGGAGTGCCGCGTCGCGGTCGCCATCCCGAGCTGCCCGACAGCAACGATATGGTGGTCTACACTGCCGCCGAGATCGACGCCGTGCTCGACGCTGAGGCTGCCGGTAAGACGCCCAGCCTGCCGATCGCCGAAAAGGACGAGAGCGGACACGGCACCCACGTCGCAGGCATCGCGGCCGGCACCGGCCTGGGCACCGGTCGAGGTCAGCCCCGCGGTCGCTACGTTGGCGTCGCGCCCGAGGCCAGCCTGTGCATCGTCAAGGGCACCCGCGAAAACGACAGCTTTTCGGACATCGACATCCTGGTGGGCGTGCGCTTCTGCGCCGATCAGGCGGAAGCGCTGGGGATGCCGCTTGTGGCCAACCTCAGCCTCGGCTCGCTGGGGGGACCGCACGATGGGCAGAGCGCGCTTGAGACGATGCTCGATGACATCCTGACCTCGCGTCGCGGTGCGGGGGCGACCACCCGCCTGCCGGCTCGCTTGATGGTGGCGGCGGCCGGCAACTCGGGCAACGACGATATTCACGCCAGCGGTCGGCTGCTCGACGGCAGTCACGACATCGCGATCAAGGTTGAGCCCGCCAATAGCATCGCCGGCAAGACCTCCCTGGTCTTTGAGCTGTACTACGAGGCCGCCGCCCCGCACTCCGCAAGCGGCGTACCCGAGCTGAGCTTGGAGCTGCGCTCACCCGGCGGGCGCGTGCTGCGCGCCAACCTTGGCGACAGCGTACAGGGGCGCTTCGGGGGCGAAGGCGACGCCATCATCGACAACAGCGACACCACCATGCCCGTCGGTAGCGGCCCCCCGGCCCTGCGCGGCGGCTTCATCCTGCTCAGCTCCGAGAGCGAGACCACGGCGATCAAGAGCGGCACCTGGAGCCTGCGCATCCTTGGCCGCACGCTGCGCTATGACCTGTGGCTCTCGGACGCCTCGGCCGATGTCTCGGCTTCGATCGGAAGCCACCTCGATCCCGATGGCTATGTCGAGATCCCGGCGGCCGCCCGCTCGGCGATTAGCGTCGGCGCATTCCGCAGTCGCCTGGACTGGGTACGCCCCAGCGGGGCCAAGGTCAGCTACGAGCGCGAGAGCAATCGCGTCGCGCCCTTCTCATCAGCGGGACCGGTGCGCGACGGCCGCTTTGCCCCCGACATCCTGGCCCCCGGCGAGTTCATTGTCTCGACACTTTCGATCGATGCCTATCCCGGTACGGCGCGCTCTGTCTTCACCACCAGTGACGGGCCGGACTACCTGCAGGCCGAAGATGGCGTCCACGCCGTGCTGCGCGGTACCTCGCAGGCCACGCCGCATGTCGCGGGCGGGCTGGCGCTGCTGCTCCAGCTACGGCCCGATCTCAGCATCACCCAGGCCCGCGAGCTCTTGCGCACGACGGGGAAGACCGATCTCGCGCTGCCCTCGTACGGTCCGCGGCGTGGCTTCGGGCTGCTTGATCTCAAAGCCGCGGTGGCGGCGCTGCGCGGCAGTCCGACGGCCTTGGGCGAGGTCTCGCCGCTGCAGTCCGATCTGGGCAGCAACTTCGATCAGCTGACACCTGGCTATGGCGAGGCGATCCTCACCGTCACGCCGCGCGATGCCAACGGTCTGCCGCTGGGGCCGGGGCATCGGATCGAGATCGAGAGCGACGCCGGCAGCTTCACCGGGCCGGTGCGCTACACCGGCAGCCCGGGCGACTCCTTCGGCCGCTACGAGCGCACGCTGCGGGCCAGTGGTCCGCGTGGCACCGTCGCTACTGTGATCGCGCGAGTCGACGGCATCACCCTGCAGCGTCGCCTACGCCTGAGCTTTGTCACCGATGGCACAGCTGTCGGTACCCCCTATGTCCTGGGCGGCTGCAGCTACTCGGCTAGCTCGTCGTCCCGCTCGTCGTCCCGCTCGGGGTCGCTGGGGCTGGTCATGGCTCTCCTTCTGGGTCTTGTGGGGCCGCTTCGCCGACGCTATCGCGCCGTGGCGGCGGGGCTGCTGTGCCTGGCGGTCAGCAGCGTGGCCACCGCCTGCTCTGCACCTGAAGGCGGGGGCGCGGGGACGGCTTTGCAGGCTGCTCCCAGCGGGCGGGGGCTGGGGTCCATGCGACCGCGATTTCCCGTCGGTGGAGACTATTTCTGGCACGGGTCCGAGACACCCGCCGAGCCCTCGGTACACATCTATCTAGCGGCGCAGTACGCCGACATCTTTGATGGCGCAACCCTCGTCGGTCGATCGTCGATCTGCAGCGGGCGGCGCAGCCATCGCACGCCGGCCGGCAAGTACAACGTGACCGAAAAAATCGCCGAGCACGTCTCGAACCGCTACGGCGACTACGTCGATGAGAACGGGCAGATCGTCCAAGCCAACATCGATGCGCTGGGCACCCCAGTGCCGCCCGGCACGGCGTTTCGCGGCACCAAGATGCCGTACTTTCTGCGCATTCTCGGCGGCATTGGGCTACACGCTGGGCCGCTGCCGGGCTTCCCTGATTCACACGGCTGCATCCGCTTCCCCGAGACCATCGCGCAGCGCCTGTTTGGCGCCGCTTCCGTCGGGATGCCGGTACTCATAGAAGACTGAGGGAACTCTGTGATAATTCCCTTCTATGTCGTCCTCCCCCTCTCCTTCAATCCTTTCGCACCGAGGCCGTAACGCCCCGGCGAGTCCCATCCGCAAGCTCGAACCGCTGGCCCGCAAGGCCGCCGAGCGCGGGACCAAGATCTATCACCTGAACATCGGCCAGCCCGACATCGCCACGCCGTCCGCCTTCCTGGAAAAGGCGCGGCTAGAGCCAGGCCAGGTGCTGTCGTACAGCCCGTCGGTGGGCCTGTACCCGTATCGCAAGGCGCTGGTCAGCTACTACAACGGCATCGGCATGCCGGTCGTCGAAAACGACATCCTGGTGACGACCGGGGGCTCGGAAGCGCTGCTGTTCGTGCTGATGGCGCTGTGCGATCCCGGCGACGAGGTCATCACGCCCGAGCCGTACTATCCCAACTACGGCACCTTTTCGATGATGGCCGGAGCGACGCTGCGCACGCTGCCGACCCGTATCGAAGACGGCTTTAGCCTGCCGCCGCCCGCCGCCTTTGCCGCTGCCATCACGCCGCGGACGCGCGCCATCCTTTTGTGCAATCCCTCGAATCCGACGGGCACGCTGTACAGTCGCGAGGCCCTGACCGAGGTTGTGAAGCTGGCTCGTGAGCACGGCCTGATGCTGATCTGCGACGAGGTCTATCGCGACTTCGTCTACGCCGGCACGCCGCTTTCGATCCTGTCGATCCCCGGGGCCAGCGAGGTGGCGATCATCATCGACTCGCTGTCGAAGCGCTTCTCGGCCTGCGGGGCCCGTCTGGGCTGCATCATCAGCCAGCGAGCTGAGCTGATCGACGCCGTGACGCGCTTCGCCATGGCTCGTCTGTCACCGCCGACCTTGGGGCAGCTTGGCGGCCTGGGCGCGCTGGAAGATCCGGGGCCGTACGTCTCGACGATGATCGGCGAGTTTCGTCGTCGTCGCGACGTGCTAATGGAAGAGCTGGCGCGTCTGCCCGGCGTGCTGGCCCCCGAAGCGCAGGGCGCGTTCTATCTGATGACCCGCCTGCCGGTCGACAGCGCCGAGACCTTCTGCTCCTGGCTGCTCAACGAGTTTTCGCACCAGGGCGAGACGGTGATGCTGGCGCCGGGTCCCGGCTTCTATCAGACCCCGGGCTCGGGCCGTGACGAGGTCCGCATCGCCTACGTCCTCAGTGATGCGCCGCTGCGCCGTGCCGTCCAGCTGCTTGGTCACGCGCTCGTCAAGTATCCCGGCCGTACTGCCTAAGCGGGCTCGCTCTCCGACGGTGTTTACATATTCTGCTGCGAACGCACTCGACGCGAATGGGCTGCACGGCTGGGGCCCCCGCTTACCAGGACACTTTTTTTCCGTCGGGGCGCCGAAAAAAAAGGTCCTGGGCGGCCCCAGCCTTACTCGCTTCTTAATCGCATTAGCCACCGGGCCGCGAGGGGCCGTTGGGTTGGCGCGAAAAGCGACGGATCACCCAGCTTGAAACCAGGCCCTGTCCCAGTCCGTGCTCGAAGCTCGGCGCCAGCTTGTGGACTAGCTCACCGTCGAGGATTTCGTGAAAACGGCGGTCTTCGGGGATGGCGGCGAGGTCGGTAAAGGTGGCGAGATGAACAGGCGGAGTCTGTGAGGAATCCGACGCCATGGGCGCAGCCTGGCACAGCGTCTGAGCGACGAACTTGCGTAGTCGAGTCGCGGGTTGCCGGGATATACTGACCATCTCCATTCTTCTTCGCTAGGAGGGCACCTTTGCCGCGCATCTTCGTCTCGCAACGGCGGATCCAGCAGTGGACAGAGGAAGGCCGAGTTACGGTCGACAACAACGTTCTGACCCTGCCCGAGCTGGGGCGAGCTTTTCGGCTGACCGAGGCGTTTCACGTCGAGCGCGTGGTCTCGGGCGGCGGCGATACCTATCGGCTGACTGGTCGCGTCAAGACGCGTGGCCAGATCGGCACCCTGGGCGGCGAAGTGTTCCTCAACTCGCTGATCATTGGCGAGGCGGCGTACGAGGGCGAGTCGGGCTTTGTCGGTGAGGCGCTGGCCCCGGCCACCAGCCCACAGCCCGCGACGGGACCGGGGCGGGTGGCTCCTCCTCCGGCGCCGCAGCCCAGCCGTCGCGATGGACCCAGCCAGGTCGGTCTGTCGGCCCTGGCGGCAATGTCGGGACCGCAGGCCGCTGGCGCATCGACGATGGGGGCGGTGCCGGTCAAGCCGCTGCCGGTCATCAGCGCTCGTGATCGTTCGTCGCTACAGGGTGTGGGACCGGCGCCGCTCAAGAAGTAGGTCCGTCGCTGTCCTGCCAGATCTCGCGAGCTCTTGCGGAAGCCAAAATCGGAGTACAGTTCGCGTCCCTCTGAGTAGGCCAGACCCTCACCATGCCACCGCTGTTTCCTCTTGTCCTTGCCTTCTTCGCCGTCGCGGTGACGCTGTGCTTCGTCACCCTGGCGCAGCCGCAGCCCATCCCGGCGAGCGGGCGGTGGCGCGATCGCCTGATCTGGCCGCTCTTGCTGCTGGGCGTGCTGGCGCAGGCCTTCGATATCGCGTGGCTGTGTCTGCACGGCCAGCACCCGGGCTCGTCGGCGCGCGAGGCCATCTATTTTGCCTCCTGGCTGATGCTGCTGTCGCTGACCGGCCTGACGTTGCGGCCGCCGCTGCGCAACCATCATGCGCTCTTGGGCGCGCTGCTTCTGCCGGTGGCGCTGGTCATGGATGTCCTGGTGCGCGTCGTGCCGATCGGCCATGGCGGGCCCGAGCGTCTTTCCGGTGATCTGGCCGGTCACGTCGAGCCGCGGCTGATCACCGTGCACATCTTCAGCGCGACGTTGGGCACGGCACTGTTCGGCATCGCGGCGGCCTGCGGCGTGCTGTACCTGCTCAGCGAGCGGCGCTTGCGTCGGCGCGGCATTGGACAGAGCGGCGCGCATGCCGGCTTGGCCGCCGGCTCTGGAGCGGTGCGGGCGACTGATGCGGCGTCCGCGAGCGGCTTACGCCCCGTTCTGAGCTGGCGTGGTCCGTCGCTGGAGACCCTGGACTCGTGGAATCAGCGCAGCATCGCCTTTGGCATGCTGGCGTTTACCGCGGCGCTGATCTCGGGCACCTCGTGGCTGATCCGCGTCGCGGCCGAGCGCGGCATCGGTCAGGGCAACCTGCTGTCGGTGGCGGGCTATCTGTTTGGTCAGTCGCGCTATGGTCTGGCGGTGATGACCTGGCTGATCTACGCCGGCCTGCTACTGGGACGGGCCGCGTTTGGCCTGCGTGGACGCCGGGCAGCCCGCCTGACCATCGTCGGATTCTTGATGGCGCTCGGGGTGCTGTTTGTGTACTTCGCGCGCGATCTGCAGGCTCAGCCGTGACCCAGCGCAGTCATGTCGATAGCGGCTCGGCAGCGGAGCCTGCTCTGGGCTTCGGCGCTCAGCCCAGTCCGGTCGGGGGGGCATCCGTCGCGCCACGGCCGGCTTGGCAGCGCCTGTTCGTCATCGGCATGAGCCATCGCACCGCGCCGATCGACGTCCGCGAGGGGCTGGCCCTGCCAGAGGACGAGGTACGCAAGCAGCTACAGCAGGCCGCGGCGCTATCGGGTGGCGAGACGCTGCTGCTGTCGACCTGCAACCGCGTCGAGCTGTACGCGGCGCTGCCCGAGACCCTGGCGGAGTCGCCCCCCGAGGCGGGCGCTGACGGCTCAGGACCGCTGCCGGCGCAGCTCCGCTCGCTGGAAGATGTGCTGCTCTCGGGGCAGAGCGCGGCTCGCAAGTACCTTTATCACCACGTCGGCGAAGCGGCGCTGCGTCACCTGTTTCGCGTCGCCAGCAGCCTGGACTCGCTGGTCGTCGGCGAGCCGCAGATCCTGGGGCAGGTTAAGGCCGCCTATCGGCTGGCGCAGCAGGTCGGCACGCTGGGGGCAGGGCGCGCGGGGGGCAGTAGCGAAGGGCCACTGTCATTGCTCATGCCGCGGGCCTTTTCCGTCGCCAAGCGAGTGCGCAGCGAGACGCAGATCGGTCGTGCCGCCGCGTCAGTGGCCTCGGTCGGGGTCGAGCTGGCGACGCAGGTCTTCGGCGAGCTGCGCGGTCATCCCGTGCTCCTCGTCGGGGCGGGCAAGATGGCTGAGCTCTGCGCCCGTCACCTGCGCGAAGCCGGCGCCGACACCCTGCTGATCGCCAACCGCACGCGTCGTCGAGCAGAAGAGCTGGCGGCGCGGCTGGGTGGTAGCGCGCACGAGCTCTCGGAGCTAGAGACGCTGCTCTCGCGGGCCGCCGTCGTCGTCTGTTCTGCCGGGGCGCAGCAGCCGCTCATCACCGCGGAGCAGGTACAGCGCGTGATGCGGGCGCGACGGGGCCGCTGGCTGCTGTTCATCGACATCGCCGTGCCGCGCGACGTTGAGCCGGCGGTCGCTACCCTCGACAACGTCTATCTATACGACGTCGATGCGCTGTCCGATGTCGCAGCCGGCAATCGCGCCGAGCGCGAGCGGGCGGCTAAGCAAGCGGAAGCGATCATCGAGAGCGAGCTCCTGCGAGCTCGCGAGCGCCAGGCGACGGCGGATGTGACGCCGGTGATCAAGGCGCTGCGCAAAAAAGCCGAAGGCATCGCCCAGAGCGAGCTAGCCCGCGTCCTGCCGCGGCTGTCGGGGCTGTCCGAAAAAGATCGCGCCCTGGTCAGCGGACTTGCCGACGCCGTGGTCAACAAGCTCCTGCACGAGCCGCTGACCGCGCTGAAGCGCAGTGCGGCTGCCGGCGCCCGCGGCGAAGGGGCCAGCGAAGCCCGCGGTGGCGAGGTCGGTCGTGGTCCGGATCTGCTGGCCGCGGTGCAGGCCCTGTGGTCGCTTGCCTCCACGCACGAACCTGGCGAATCTGGTGAGCCCAGCGACGGGTCTGGGCCCGCCGCCCCCCCTCCTACTGCCCCTTCTCCTCAGCGAAAAAAGAGCAGCGCATGAGCCTTCCTCCCCTTCGTATTGCCACCCGCGGCTCGGCCCTGGCGCTGTGGCAGGCCGAGTACACCCGCAGCGCCCTCCTCGCCCAGCGACCCGAGCAAGCGGTCGAGCTCGTGGTGCTCAAGACCCAGGGCGACAAGATCCTCGATCGGCCACTGTACGCCGTCGGTGGCAAGGGACTTTTCACCAAAGAGATCGAGGCGGCGCTGCTCGATGGCCGGGCGGATGTCGCGGTGCACTCGCTCAAAGATCTGCCCAGCGATGCCGACATGCACGAGGCGCTGCACGTCGCCGCCATCCCGCCGCGCGAAGACCCCAGCGATGCCCTGGTGCTGCCGCGCTTCCTTTTGGCTGAGCACAGCGGTCGCAGCGCGCGCGCGATCCTGCGTCATCTACCACCGGAGGCGTGCGTCGGGACGTCTAGCTTGCGTCGCGCCTGTCAGCTCTTGGCGATGAATCCCGGCCTGCAGATCAGTCCTCTGCGCGGCAACGTCGATACCCGCCTGCGCCACGTCGAGGTCGAGCCTGAGGTCTGGGCCCAGGACGCGAGCCGGCGTATGGATGCCGTAGTGCTGGCGACGGCTGGCCTCAGTCGCTTGGGCCACGTTGCGCGCATCACGGTGCGCTTTACCCCCGACGAGATGATCCCGGCCTGTGGTCAGGGGGCGCTGGCCCTGCAGTGCCGCCGCGACGATGCAGAGACGACGGCGCGCTTGGGGCGGCTGGCCAGTCGACCGGCGGCGCTTGCCGTCGCGGCCGAGCGCGCTTTCAACGCCGCGCTGGGGGGAAGCTGCCACACCCCGCTCGCCGCCCATGCTCAGCTGCGCGCTGATGCCGAGCTACACATCGTCGGCTTTGTCGCCAGCCGCGAGACCCACCAGGCCCTGCGGGCTGAGCTCGTGGGCTCGGTTGTCGACGAGGCAAGTGCGCGCGACCTAGGCCGTCGTCTCGCCGATGAGCTGCTGGCGCAAGGTGCCGCGGCGCTGCTCGGTGGACCGGGATCCGCTGCCTAACGTCTGTCCGGTTCGGTGGTTGTGGGGCGCTGGGCGACGACCTTTGCGGCGGCGATCAGACCGCAGGAATGACGGGCAGCGAGGGCACGCTGGCGGTCGGCGGCACGGCATCGCCGCTGAACTGCAGGCGATGCAGGCGGGCGTAGACTCCGCCCAGGGCCAAGAGCTCTTGATGCGTGCCGCTCTCGACGATGCGGCCCTTGTGGAAGACCAGGATGCGGTCGGCGGCCTGGATCGTCGACAGCCGGTGGGCAATCACCAGCGAGGTGCGCTCGCGCAGGACCACCGCCAGGGCGGCCTGCAGCTTGGACTCGGTGTCGGAATCGACGCTGGCCGTCGCCTCATCGAGGATCAGGATCGGCGTGTCGTGATACAGGGCGCGGGCGAACGACAGCAGCTGACGCTCGCCGGCGCTGAAGTTGCTGCCGCGCTCATCGACGGTGGCAGCTAGGCCGCCGCGACGCTCGAACAGCTCCCAGGCACCCAGCCGACGCAGCGCGGACTCGGCGCGTTCGGCATTGGGCTTGGGATCGCCCATCGCGATGTTCGACAGCACGGTGCCGCTCCACAGGAAGATCTCTTGCGGCACGCAGGACAGGCGCTGGCGCAGTTCTTCTCGTCGCAGGCTGCGGACATCGCGCCCGCCGATGCGGACCATGCCCGAGACCGGCTGATACAGCCGCAAAAGGAGGCTGGCCAGCGTGCTCTTGCCTGCCCCAGTTGCGCCCACGACGGCGATCTTTTCTCCCGGGCGCGCCGCGAACGACACCCCGCGCAGCACCGGCACGCCTTTTTTGTACTCGAAGTGCACGTCCTGCATCTCGAAGGCCGGCGCGGTCTCAGCGGCTTGCGGTCCGCTGCCCTCGACGAGAGCGGCATCTTCGTCGGCCTCGATGTCTTTTTCATCGAGCAGCTGAAAGATGCGCTCCGCGCCCGAAAGAGAGCTCTGCAGCACGGTGAAGCGCGTCGACAGCAGGCTGATCGGCTCGAAGAACTGGCGGATGTACTGCGTGAAGGTCACGACCAGCGCGAAGGTGACCGGGTGGGTGCTGCTGCCCAGGCGGTTGGCGCCGACCCACCACAGGACGCTGGCGATGCACAGCGTGCTGATCATCTCGATGGCGGCATCGAGCACCGCTTCGTAGAAGATCGAGCGCTTGTTGGCGTCGCGATACGAGGCGTTGATGCCGTCGAACTCGCGGGCCATGGCCTCTTCGCGGGCGTAGGCCTGCACGACGGCGATGCCGCCGACCTGTTCGTTCAGAAAGGCGTTGAGGCGGGCGGTCTTGGTGCGGATGTCGCGATAGGCGCGCTTGCTGCCGTTGCGCACATAGCTGACCAGCACCAGCACAAACGGCATGGCGGCGAACGCGATGAGCGCTAGCTCCCAGTCAAGGTAGAGCATCGCCGCGACGATGCCGCCGAGTGCGATGACGTCACCAAGCGCGTTGAAGACGCCGCTTGCGAACATTTCGCTGACGGCATCGACGTCGTTGGTGGCGCGGGTGACCAGGCGACCGACCGGCGTGCGATCGAAGTAGCGCAGCGGCAGGCGCTGCAGGAAAGCAAAGATGTGCGTGCGCAGATCGCCCATGCTCAGCGCGCCGGTGAGCTGCATCGCGTACATCTGCAGCACGGTGACGAGCTGGGTCACGAACACCAGGCCAGTCAGCAGCAGGCCGTCGCGGAACAGCGCATTGGGCTGCTTGGCGGCGGCGTGCGAGACGACCTGGCCCATGAGCAGCGGACGAAACAGGCCGAGCCCAGCCAGCGCCACCAGCGACAGCAGGGACAACAAGAGCGGGCGCAGGTGCGGCCGCACAAACGGCCACAGGCGCAGGAAGTTGCGGAAGTCGGCGCCGCTTTTGACCGCGTCTTCTTCGTGGAAGGCGCGCAGCTTGGCTTCGGCGGTGGTCGGTGCGCTGGCCTTACCGGGCTCGCGGCCGGCCGCCCCGGGGCGTTCGGCGGGACCCGTCGGGCTGACGTTTTTTTCCGGGCTGGCTGAGCTCATGGCTGGGCGTCCTGACTTTGCTGGCTCGATGGGTTCTTGGCGGCGTGCGGGGTCTCGGGTACGTCGCTCTGACCCAGCTCTTCGAGCTCGCTCTCGCGCTTCTGTTCGCGGGCGAAGCCGGCGTAGATGCCGCCCAAGCGCAGGAGCTCGTCGTGGCTGCCGCTCTCGACGACGCGGCCCTGATCCAAAACCAGGATGCGCTGACAGCGGGCGGCCGCCGCGACGCGATGCGTGATCAGCAAGAGCGAGCGCTCATCGCTGCCCTCGCTGGACCGGGCCGGAGTGTTGGCACTGGCCGGCTTGCCGCCGCTGATGCGAGTCTGCAGCGCTTCCAGGATGGCGGCCTCGGTCTTGGCATCGACCGCCGACAACGGATCGTCGAGGATCAGCAGCCGCGGCTGCCACAAAAGAGCGCGCGCCAGCGCCGTCCGCTGCTTCTGTCCACCGGAGAGCTGCACCCCGCGCTCACCGACGATGGTGTCGAGCTTGTCGGGCAGGTCTTGCAGCTCGCTATAGATCTGCGCGGCCTGCGCGGCTTGCTTGATCTGCTCCATCGCTTCCGGCGAGTCGGGGTCGCTGAGCATGAAGCCGATGTTGCGCGCCACCGTCGTCGAAAACAGAAAGGCATCCTGCTGCGCATAGCCGATGACGTTGCGCACCGCCGACAGCTTCAGCGAGCAGACGTCGTGGTCATCGATGAAGACCGCATCCGCCGGCGTGGGCAGCAGGCGGGCCAGCAGCATGGCCAGGGTGGTCTTGCCGCTGCCGGTGCGACCGACGATGGCCAGCGACTCGCCAGCCGGCAGCGAGAAGCTGACGTTGTCGAGCACCTTGCGATCGCCATACGCAAACGACAGGCCGCTGATGCGCAGGGCGCCGCGCAGTGGCTGGTCTAGCGTCACCGGACCGTCTTTGACCTCGGGCTGGGCCTCGAAGACTTCCTTGAGGCGGGCGAAGCTGACGCGGCCGCGCTGCAGGATCGACATCAGAAAGCCCAAGGCCACCATCGGCCAGGTCATGCGGTTAAGCGCCAGCGAGAACGCGAAGAAGTCACCCTCGCTGATGCCGCCTTGAGCGGGACCGCGCAAGAGCAGCGCGGCGCCGTAAGCGAAGAAGGCCAGGATGCCGATCGAGGCCGCCGAGCCAACCACCGGGATCATCATGCCGCGCAGTCGAGCCAAGGACAGGCTGGCTTCCTGATACTCGCGATTGACGGCGCCGAAGCGACGCTCTTCCGCTGGCTGCAGGCCGAAGCTCTTGACGACGCGCACGCCGGCCAGGTTGCCCTGCACGACCTCGGTCAGACGGCCCAGCGTCTCTTGGTTTTTGCGCGTGCGCTGGAACATCGACGTCGAAAACAGCTTGGTCGAAAACATCACCAGCGGAAACACGACCAGCGAGGCCATGGTCAGGCGCACCGAGATCCCCAGCATGACCTGCAGGGCGCTAGCGACGGCAAACAGCACGTTGATGAGGTTCATCGCGCCAAAGCCGGTGAGCAGGCGCACCTGCGTCAGATCGTTGGTGGCGCGGCTCATGATCTCGCCGGCGGGCATCTTGCGATAGAAGGCCATGCCCAGGCGGTGCAGACAGTTGAGCAGGTGCTGGCGAAGCTCGTATTCGATGTCGCGGCCGGCGTTGAAGCAGAAGAAGCGGCTACCGACGCGGGTGAAGAACGCGAAGACCGCCAGGAGCAGCATCCACAGCGCCGGTCGTACGGCGGCGGCCGCACCCTGGGTAGCCCCGCTGCTGAAGATGGCATCGATGGCCTGCTTCGACAGCCAGTCGATGCGATTCATGCACAGCTGAAACACCGCCAGCATCAGCGCGCCAGCCAGGTAGGCGGGCAGATACTGGCGAGTCAAAGAGCCTAGCGAAGACGGAGGATTGGGTGCTGACATCGATTTTTCTTGGTGACCGATCCGTTACGTGGCCGTTACGTGGCCGTTACGTGGCTGTTACGTGGCCGTCACGTGGCCATCACGTGGTCGTCTCGTAGCCGCCACGTGGCCGTCACGTGGGCACAGCAAGCTCTACGGCGAGCGGGCTTCCCGCGTACGGGCCAAAGGAATTACCAGAGCTAGCCACAACAGCGCGCCGAAAATGCACAGACCGGCGAGGGCCGGGTTCGGCAAGATGACTCCAGCGGTCTGACAAGCCCAGATCGAAAGCGACGCTGCGCCCTTGCTGAAGCGATAGCCCAGGACGTCGATGATCTCTTTGCCGCGATAGCGCACGTCGAACGACAGCGGCACATACAAGAGCTCTTTGGCGGCGCGGAACAGCGAGTAGTCGATCGACTTGAACAGCAGATAGGCCAGCTGCGCCCGAGCCAGCGACGGCGAAAACAGAAAATATGAAAAGGCGGCGATGTGGATGCTGGGGATGATGACGTGCAGCGCCGGCAGCGGCAGGAAGCGCAGGGCCAGCGGTGACAGCACGAACTGCCCCAGCATGGCGACGAAGTTGACGGTGACGTAGAAGCGACCGGAGTAGGCGTTCTGGCGGTCCGGCTGCGGCAGCTCTTCCGAGAGCGAGCGCAGGAAGATCTGTTCACCGAAGGCGGCAATCAGCTGAGCGCAGATCACCAGGCCCAGCAGCACGACGAGGATGCGCTGCTGCCGGAACAGGTTCAGGCCCAGGTAGCCGGCCGTGCTGTGTGGCTTGCTGTCGCCGCGCGGCTCGCCGTAGCGACGGTAGGCCAGCTCGGCAATGACCAGGCCGGGCAGGGTCACCAGCGCCGCGATGGGCAGCATGTGCAGCGTGCCCCAGCTGGCCGACATGCGGTACAGGATCTCGCCGCCGGCCATCGCGCCCAGGCCGGCGACGCCGCAGATCGGGCCGTTGAGACGCCGCGCCCACTCTTTGCTGAGCCGGCTGTTGATGAACGACCACAGCTGTTCGATCAGCAGCACGACGTACGACTCTTTGAACACAAACAGCACGCCGCGCAACGGCTTGATGCCGGCCCGCACGCCGAGGTAGCAGACGAGCAGGGTGGCCATCGCGCCCAGCGTGGTGAAGCGCAGCGTGCGGCGCGGTCCCAGCCAGCTGAGCAGGCGACCGTAGACGTACAGGGCCAGCGTGACCCCGATGGGAACCATGCCCATGACCAGCGGCAAGCTGAGCGGAATCAGGCCGAACAGGCGCGGCTGCTGACCCTTGCCATAGGTGGTCATGAACAGCGTGTTCGCCGTCGAGCGGAACATCTCGTAGCCGCAGAGGATGAAGCCGGCGGCGCACGACATGAACAGCGCGAAGAAGATCGCCGATCGACCGCTGAGCGCCTCCGTCGGATTGTTCGTCGTCGTCGGGGCGGGGGCGGGCAGATTTTGCGAGGTGGGGTCGCTCACGGCGACAGGGGTCGCGCCGACAGCGGCGGGGGGGCGGCAGGCGAGGCAGGGAAGGCTGACGAGGCAGGCGAGGCCGACGAGGCAGGCGAGGCCGAGGGAGGAGTCGCGCTAGGCGAAGGCGGAGTCGACGCGGGGGCCTTCGGCGCAAGCGGGGGCGTGGCCGGGCTGGGCGCCGGCAGGGGAGCGCCCGTCGAGCTGGGCGGCGGACCGGCCGGGATCGGGCTGGCGGGATTTTCCTGCGCGGCTTCGCTCTCCGCTTCGGCAATCGAGCGCCGTCGCGGGGCTGAGAGGTCGTAGTAAAACGCGATCCCTGCCCCGATCGCCAGCACGCCGGCTCCGACGGCGGCCCCGATGCCCACGCCCAGGTTGTCGTACTTCTGCGGGCAGTGGAACGGCAGTCCGGGCTGCTCAGGGCAGGTCATCGAGGTCACCGGGCGGTTGTGATAGTAGAACAGCACGCCGCTACCGACGGCCAGACCGACGGCGAGCACCGCGCTGGTCCAGCCCAGCGGCCGCAGCCAGGTCTTGCGCTGCGTCTTGGGGCTCAGCACGAAGCTCAGCGAGACCTGCTTTCCCGACGACAGCTCAACCTTGTGGCGCTGTGGTTCGTAGCCCGTGCCGTCGATCATCAGGTCGTGGATGCCCGCGCCCAGCAGCAGCGTCGCCGGCGTACGCTCGCTGCGCTCTACCTTGTCGATGAAGATGCGGGCCCCGACGGGATCGGTCTCTAGGCTCAGCAGGCCGCTCTCTTCGGCGCGGATGGTGGCCTGCGGTCCCTGCGGCGGCGCAAGCTGCACCAGCATCTGCGCCACGCGGATCACCGTCTGGCGAATCTCTTCGCTGCTGCAGACCTGACAGACCTCTTTGGCCGGCGGTGCGACGAGCTTGCCGGTGTACAGGTCGCGCACCCAGAGCTGCAGCGAAAACTCCAGGCCCAGCTTCTGCACTTCGCCTTCGATCACCCGTCGCACACCCAGCACCTGTGCCAGCCGGCCATAGCAGCTGGCCGTCGAGCAGCCGAAGAGCCTGGACTCGTTCGCGAGGCGATTCCCCACCACCTGCGCCGGCAGCACGGTAAAGCCCGAGCGATTCAGGTTCGAGCGCAGCAGCTCTTGCAGGCTGTTTTCGACCTCGCTGGCGATGCCGGCGAACGGCAGCTTGACGATGGCGATAGGCTCGCTAGGAGGCGGCTCCGCACCCGGGCCCGCCCGCACGGACGTCGCACTGCCAGCCAGCATCAGGCTGAAGAGCAAGACCAGGAAGGCGAACAGCCTGCGCCGGGGGGGCGCGGACCGGTTGGCAGCACGCATCGCAGTCCTTTCACTATCTCCTTGAGAGGCTCCGGTGGCAATAGAGGAGATTTCGCTGGAGTTACGCCGGCTGGGGTCGGGCCACCGCCGGGGGATCTGCCCCTGGGGATGCGCGTTCTCGATGTGAGGGGGACATCCCAACCCGCTGGCCCGCTCTGCGAGGCGGGTCTGGTCGAGCTTCCGACGGAGACCCGCGGGGGGGCGGCTTGGCACGGGGCTTCCATTGTCGGGTCGCAGACGGCGTTCACCATCGGTCGGACCGCTCTTGTGCTGTCGCTCGCTCCCCGCGGTCCGAGAGGTTGGGCAAGTTGGCGCGCAATATCGCCCGCCGGCCCACCTAGAGATGCAAGTCTTTTGCATCTGCGGCGACAGCCCCACTGGGACCTCGGTCCTGCCTCGTGCCCGCAAGGAGACCTCATGAACCACACCCTCGCCCATCCCCCTGCCTCGTCTTCTGCCTCGTCTTCGTCGCTGAGTACCCACCGTCCGGCCGCCGCACGCCGGGCTATACAGCGCGTCCTGCTGCTCTGCGGCGTCGCGCTGGGGCTGCACTGCGGGTCGGCGCCCCCGGGTGCGCTGGGGGAAGCGCAGGTCGCCGACTGCACCGACGAGACCTGCCTGTCGCAGAGCCAGTCCGCGCTGTCGTCGCCGGCCACCGCTGGGCCCTACCGTCCGCTGCGCTTTGACCTGACGGTGCCGCTCGCCGGCGGAGGCAGCCTGGCGGTTACCGTTGCCGGTCCCACCGACGATGGGCGCGAGCTGAGCAAGGCCCTGGGGGCGCGGCCGCTTGTGGTCCTGTCGCCCGGCTTTGTCATCGCTCGGGCGCAATACAACGGCTACCTCACCCGCTTGGCCAGCCATGGCTTCATCGTCGTCTCGCAGACCGCCCGCGCCGAGGCCAAGCACGCCCAGTACCGCGACGACACCAGTAAGCTCATCGACTGGCTGATCGCTCCGACGGGGAGCAGCGCCAGTCGCCTGAGCGGACGCATCGACAGCAGCCGCATTGGCCTGACTGGTCACTCGCTGGGCGGCAAGATCAGCCTGCTGACCGCGGCTGTCGATCCCCGCGTAAAGGCTGTCATCACCATCGATCCCGTCGATGGCGGGGCACCGCTAGCCAAAGACAGCGTCGGCGCCATCCGCTTACCGGCCGGCGTGCCCCTCGGCTTCCTCGGCGAGACGATCAGCAAGACCGGCGGTGCTCAGCCCTGCGCCCCCGCCGATTCCAACTACGAGGTGCTCTATCGCAGCAGCAGCGCCAGCCGCTTTGCCCTGCGCTTCCTCAAGGCCGCGCACACCGACTTCGTCGACAATCCGGCCGGCTGCTTCCCCTGCCTGTTCTGCCCCGGCAGCCTGGCCCCCAAGGCCGAGTCGCGCGATCTCGCCATCAAGTACGTCACCGCCTACTTCCTGTGGACGCTGGCCGGGGACCGCAGCGCCGAGTCATTCCTGACCGGCACCGAGGTGCAGAAAGACGTCGCCGCCGGGAACGTCGAGCTGACCAAGTCGTAGCCGCCTAGCGCGGCGTGATGACGAAGGCGATGCCGGGCACGGTCAACCCGGGGGCGCCCAGGCGCAGCGTGCCTTCGATGCGGGTGGCTTGCTTTTGCCCACCGACCTCGGCCTGGGCGGTGATCTTCCCGACGACGTTGGCCGCATCGGCGACGCCGCGGCCGGGCAGCGGTAGGGCAAAGGGCTGCAGGTAGACCGTATCGCCGTCGATCTGCGCCCACAGCCGCTGCTGCTGATCCGGACCTAGGCTCAGACGCAGCGACAAGCTGCCCGGCTGCTGGGCGGCACTGTCCAGGGCGAAGGGGATTGGCGGTGGCGGCGGGCCGCCCATCGCGGGTAGCTGCACCGAGAGCGTCATCGCAGACGGCAGCGCGGCCACGGCCGGCTGGGCAACCGTGAACTCGCTGCAGCGCTCGTAGCTGAGCACCCCGCCCGAGCGGAAGCGCAGACCG
This sequence comes from uncultured Myxococcales bacterium, assembly GCA_937952145.1. Taxonomy (GTDB): domain Bacteria; phylum Myxococcota_A; class Polyangia; order Palsa-1104; family JAEUJZ01; genus JAEUJZ01. The sequence continues at coordinate 24,294 of CALFYE010000338.1, read as the reverse complement.
GGCAGCGCGCAGAAGCGATAGCGCGCTCCCGCCGAAAGCGGCTGATTCGGAGTCAGCGTCAGACGACCGCCCTCGCGACGGACGGTAGCTTCGACCACGCTGCCGCCCTCGCGGGTTAGCGATACATATTTTCCAGCCAGCACATCGGCACCCGCCAGACCGTCGCTGTCATCGACCGGCTCGCTAAACGCTACCCACGGCGTCACGTCGGGCAGCACGCCGCGGTTGCTGTCGAGATCGGGCCAGATGCCAAGCGGCGCGGCGCCCTTGGCCGTTAGCTGCAGAAGGAAGCTGATCAGGTCGCTGCGCTCGTCGGGGGTGACCGTCGCTCCGACATAGGCGAGGGCGACATCGACCGCCGCATCCAGGCTGCGGGCGGCGCCGTTTACCATGTAGACCCCGTGACGGTAGACGCCGAGCAGCGACGGCACGTCGGCCGGCTCGCCGGACTTGCCGCGCGCGATGAAGGTGCGGCTGGTGTAAAGCGGCGGTGCGTGGCAGCTCGCGCAGGGCAGCTTCTTTTCGAACAGCTCCTGGCCTCGGCGACCGGCTTCGCTGTAGCTGCCATCGAGGCGCGTCTCGTGCGTGGCCCGGGGGGCGCCCAAAAGCGAGCTCAAAAACGCCGCCAAGCCCTCGGCCCCCGCTGTGTTGACCGGCTTGCCGATGATCGACGCGGGACCTTGGAAGCCGAAGTTGTCGGTGCTGGAGACGTAGGCCCCCCACTCAAGCGGCGTCGTCGCTGAGAGCAGCTGCAGCGGGCGTACGTTGTGCCAGATGCGCGGGCCGAAGCGCCACACCATGCCGTCGTTCTGCGTCTCGACATGGCAGCCGGTGCACGAGTGGTTGGCGGCAAAGCCTCCCCCGGGGTGGGTAAAGATCGTCTCACCGATAGCGACGGTGGCCGGCCGAGGGTCGCTGCTGACCGCCACCGTCTGGCGCAGCGTACCGTCGGGGGCGACGATGGCCACGGCGAAGCTCTGGAAGCAGTGGACCGCGACCCCGCCATCCGACAGCGCGACCAGCTGCCGCGGGCCCTGGCAGACGGGGATGCGGCGCCGCTCGGCCAGGGTGGAGCGATCGAGGACGACCAGCTGATCCGAGGCCTCGGCCGACAGCCACAGCGCATCGCCGATAGCGACGATGCCCGCGGGGTGCACAAAGGGCTGCCCAGCGGCACTCGGCTGACGCGTCAGGTCGGCGCGGCGGCGCACTTGGCCATAGTCGGCGGCCTGCGGCGCGGCGGCAACGACGAGCGCCTGATGCACAAACGGCTGGGCGCCGGCCTCGTTCTGCGGCGGCAAGGTATCGCCATCGCTGGCCGCGACGTAAAGCTCACTGCCATCTGGTGCCAGCGCCAGGGCTCGCAGATCGGCGGCAACGCTATAGACGGTTTTTTCAATCTTTCGCGTTGATGTGTCGATTATCCAAATATCTTGATCGTCCTCCGCCTTGCGGCTGCCAGTCGGCCCGTTCTGCAGATTGGCCGAGCGGTACGAGGCGACAAACAGCCGCCCGCCATCGGCGCTCAGCACCAGGGCTCGCGGGTCGAAGCCGACCGAGATGCGATCGAGGATGCTGCGGTTTGTGACATCGACCACCACCACCTGCCGCACGGTCGCAAGCGACACATAAAGCCGCGTGCTGTCGGGCGACAGGGCCAGGCCAGTCGGCTCGTCTCCGACCCACAGCGCATCCTCCAGCACGCCGCGCGCGCGATCGACAAAGCCGACGCTATCGGCGCCGCGCTGCGCGACCAGCGCGTAGGGCAGGGCAGGGCTACCGACGATCGCAGCCGGCCAGGCCGAGACGGCGATTTCCGCCGCCTTGCGGAAGCCCGTCCCGTCGGGGACCAGGCGAGTCACGGTGTAGGCGGCGCCGTTTGCCGACCAGAGCTCTGGTCCGATCTGGGCCAGGCCGTAAAGCGGCGTCAGGTAGTGATTGGCGAAGCGCTCGGCCGGGGGGCGGGCGACGACGTCTAGCCGCTGCTCGCTGCCGGCGAGACCTGCAAGCTGAAAGACATAGGTGCCCGGGACATCCGGCGTGAAGCGCGGCTGCGGCGCGCCCTGGGCGTAGACGCGGCTGCGACTTTCAGCCGGCGCGGTCTGCACGGTCCAGCTAGCGGCTACTGGGCAGCCCGGCGCGGCGAGTGGACGCGGCAGATAGAACGTATCGCCCAGCGTGTGCGCGCGGGCGTTCTGCAGCGGCAGCGGCGCCTCGAAGCAGCCACTCGGCGGGGTCTCGGCGGGCGGGCGGTCGTCAAGCGGCGGCGAGTCCGGGGCGCAGGCCGCGAGCGAAAGGCTCAGCGCAAGGGCCGAAAAGCAGAAGAACCTTGGGGTCGTGATCGAGAGGTTTGGCATGAGCGTGCCAGCTTGGATGCCGCCGCGATCGCGACTGCCGCAACGACGGAGGCGAGCGCTGTTGCGATCGACGGAGAGAGTGGCAGACCCGGCGGAACGCGGGCTAGAATGTGCAGACAAATATCCGAAATATGAATTACACTTTTTATTCTCAAAGATAGGTCATCGTCTGGGGTCGAGGGGTCTAGACCCGCGACCGTAGCCACGTCCGACCTGAACCCAAACCGCAAACCAAGTAAGGGGAAAAAGTCATGAAGAAGACGCTTGGCTGGCTCATGGCCAGCAGCATCCTGGCCTGCGGCGAGCCGGTGGAAGGTCCACGCGGCCCGCAGGGTCAGACCGGGCCGGCCGGTCCGCAGGGGCCGATGGGCACGATGGGTCTGCCCGGGTCAACGGGGTCGACCTCGGGCGATGCGTCGATCTCGGCGATTACGCCTTCGCTGCTGCCGGGGGCGCGCACGGCGACGCTGATGATCTCGGGCGTGGGCACGCACTTTAAGGCCGGCGCGACGACGGTCACGTTCAGCGACACCAACGTCAAGGTCACCAAGGTCGATGTCATCAGCCCAGCCAATCTGCGCGTCGCGGTCGACGTTACGGCGCTGGCCACCATCGGCGCCAAGGATCTGACGGTCACGACGCCGGGCGCGGGGACGGCGGGGGCCGACGAAAAGCCGCAGGCGCAGGGCGGTGTGCTGGTGACGCCGACGCTGATGGCCGAGCTCCCAATCGGGCAGAACATGCCCGCCTCGGTGCCCCAGGGCGGCCTGACGACGGTTCGCATCCGCAACCTGGATTACCGCGACAACCTGTTCGATCCGATGAACACGCGCGGCCTGCTGGGCGTGTCGGCGGTGGTGGGTCTGGTCGCTCCGGCGACGGCGAACTCGATGGTCGATCCGACGACGTTTGGCGGGCTGGTGCTGGTCGATGCGCTGCCGCCGGTGGGCGGGCTGCAGCTTGGGCTGAACTCGCCGACGCCGCTGGGGCAGCCGCTGGCCTTCATCTCGGATCCGGCGGATGCCAAGGCGCCGCAGATCACGGCGCGCACGCCGTTTGGGCTTAACGACAAGTCGGACTCGACGAACCAGACCATCCCCGGTCCCAGCCAGAGCACGCTCTACAAGTTCTCGACGCCGGCCGACAACTACGTCGTGCTGACGCGGCTGCACACGCTGGGCTCGGCGCTGCGCTTTGGTGCGGTGTCGCCGCCGCGCGTCATCGGCCAGATGGCGCCGACCAATGGTCGCTTCGCCGAGGGCATGCCGTTTGATACCTCGCGCTCGATCGACATGATGGGCACGCTCGTCGCGCACAACTTCCTGACCTATGTGCCAAAGGGCGGCGACATCTACTTCGGTCTGTACACCGACAACCTGACGGGTGGCACCAACCACTCGTACACCATCCTGCCCAAGCGCACCGTCGGTACGGCGATCTCGGTGAAAGAGCCGACGACGCCGGACACGCCGGGAAACCCGCTCTTGAAGAACCTGACGATCGACAAGGCCTTCTATGCCACCGACGGCATGATCGAAGACACGACCGACGCCGACTACATCACCTTCAAGCCGGCGACGACGGGCACGCTGTACTTCGCGGCCAGCACGGTCACCGGCGGTCAGCTGACGGTGCAGCTTCTGGACATGACCTGCTCGACGATGGTCGGGGTCAACGGGGCGCGGACGGCCAATGGCGCGGCGGCGCAGGAAGAGACGGTGAATTCCGCCGTCACCTACTGCCTCAAGGTCTCGGGCCAGGCCAAGACGCCGTACACGCTGATCATGACCCAGGACATCCCGTAGCTTCCTCCCTCTCGGCCGGTCTTGGACCCGCGGCCTGATGCGGTGCGTCCGGGGCGGCCGCTCCTTCTGACTCCCACGATCGCTCGCTTGCCTGTGCGCTGTCCCTCGTGCAATGGTTCGCCCCTCTGCGAGGGACCTGTGCCATGCGACGAAAAACCTTCTCTTCGATGATGTTGCGAGCTGCCCCCGGACTCACCGGGCTGGCCGCGCTGTGTTCGCTAGGATTTGTGACCGGCTGTACCGACCCGATGGGGCTGGTCGACGAAGAAGAGGAGAAGCGTCGCCGCGACATGGCAGTGGCGGTCGTGGACATGACGGCCAGCTACCCCGATATGGCGCGTCCACCAGGCGACATGGCCAGCCCACCGGGCGATATGTCGACGACGCCGGGCGATATGTCGACAACGCCTGCCGATATGTCGACAACGCCCGCCGATATGTCGACAACGCCCGCCGACATGTCGATGCCGCCCGCCGATATGTCGATGCCCGCCGACATGGCGATGCCCGCCGACATGGCGATGCCCGCTGACATGGCGATGCCCGCTGACATGGCGATGCCCGCTGACATGGCGATGCCGCCGCCCGACATGACGATGCCGCCGCCCGACATGACGACGGGCATGCCGGACATGACGACGACCTACACCTGTCGCGGGCTGGATGCGCCGGGCGCGCTGTATCAGACGGTCTCGGATGCGCTGAAGCTGCCAAACGGCATGCCGGGGCGCGCCTACACCTATGACTACGACGGCAGCGGGCGAGCGAAAAACCAGCTCAAGAATTTGGTGGCGGTGGTGGGCCTAGCCGGTCTCGATCTGCAGGGGCCGATCGACGATGCGGTGAAGAACGGCCTGACGCTGCAGCTAGCCAGTCTGAAGTCGGCGAGCTTGACCGGCTCGACCTGCGTCGGGGTGCAGGTCATCCCCGCCAAGCCGACGCGCATGCCGCCGAAGTTCGACGGCACCGACATGCTGGAAAAAGCGATGGCCACGCCGGCCAACCTCATCGGCACCATCACCACCGGCAAGCTGACCACCAAGGCCAGCAAGGATCTTTCGCCCAGCGAAGACGCGGTGCTGGATCTGCAGATCAACATCGGCGCCATGACCATGACCCTGCCGATCCACGGCCTGCATGTCGAAGGCACCGTCGAGCGAGTCGGCTCGGTGACCCGCATCAAGGACGGCATCATGCACGGCGTGGTGGCAGCCAGCGACATCGATCTGCGCATCTTCCCGGCGATTGCCGCGACGGTGACCGGCTTGATCAACAGCGATCCCATGGGCTCGCTGACCAAGACCCTGATCCCGCTGTTTGAAGACACCGCCAAGCCGGCCAGCGCCATGAAGTGCATGACGCCCAGCAAGTGCTGCAAGACCAACCCCAGCACCTGCGTCATCCTGCCGGCCGAGGTCAAAGCATCGATCATCGGCTCGATCATCACCCCCGATGTCGAGGCCTTCGACGCGATGGGCAACTGGAAGCCAGTGCGCGGCGGCACGTCGCCCAATGGCATGACGGTCGGCGTCGGCTTCACCTCGGTCACCGCCACCTATCCGTAGGGCAGGCCGACGATGACCAGCGATCCCAACATCCCAGCTGATCTGCGACTGCGCGAGCTATCGCTCGACGAATTCCGGCGCATCGAGAGCGAAAAGAGCCCGCTTTACAACCGCGATCTCGCCCCGGTGCCGGTGGCCGAGAGGACCTGGACCACCTACAACTTCGCGGCGCTGTGGATCTCGATGGCGCACTGCATCCCGACCTACATGCTGGCGTCGGGACTGATCGGTGCCGGGATGTCGTGGTGGCAGGCGCTGTGCACGATCCTGCTTGGCAACACCATCGTGCTGTTGCCGATCCTGCTCAACAGCCACCCTGGCACGGCGTACGGCATTCCGTTCCCCGTGCTGCTGCGCGCTAGCTTCGGCACCGTCGGGGCGAACCTGCCGGCGATCATGCGCGCGCTCGTCGCCTGCGGCTGGTTTGGCATCAACGCATGGATCGGCGGCGCGGTGCTGCAGACCTTCTTTTCCGCCTGCTACAGCGGCTGGCCGACGCTGCTGGGTTCGACGCCGATCGACGGCTATCTGCCGACGCAGTGGCTGAGCTTCTTCCTGTTCTGGCTGCTCAACATGTACGTCATCTATCGCGGCATGGAGCTAGTGCGGCGCGTCGAAAACTTCGCGGCGCCGTTCGTGCTGGTGATGGCCGGTGTGCTCTTGTTCTGGGCGGTCAGTCGGGCCCATGGCTTCGGGCCGATCTTCAACGGCGAGGGTGGAGCGCCGCGACTGTCCGGCGGCGCGTTCTGGGCGTTCTTCCCGGTGGCGCTGACCGGCATGATCGGTTTTTGGGCGACGCTGTCTTTGAACATGCCGGACTTCACGCGCTATGCGCAGAACCAGCGGGCGCAGATGATCGGTCAGTCGGTGGCCCTGCCGACGACGATGTTCGGCTTTTCAGCGATGGCAGTAGTGATCACCAGCGCTACCCAGGTCATCTTCGGGCGCGCCATCTGGCAGCCCGAGATCCTGATCGGCGAGCTGAAAAATCCGCTGTGGGTCGGTGTCTCGGCGCTGACCCTGGTCATCGCGACGCTGGCGGTGAACATCGCGGCCAATGTGGTGTCGCCGGCCAACGACTTCGCCAACGCCTGGCCGCGCGTCATTAGCTTTCGTCGCGGCGCGTTTATCACGGGTGTGCTCGGCATCCTGTGCATGCCGTGGAAGCTGATCGAAAATCCGCGCAAGTATCTGGAAGGCTGGCTGGTGCCGTACTCGGGCGGGCTGGGCTCGATCGGCGCGGTGATGATCGTTGATTACTGGCTGATTCGTCGTCGCCGGCTGTCGCTGGTCGATCTGTATCTGCCAGGCGGCAGCTATCGTTACGCGCGCGGCTGGAACTGGCGGGCGCTCTTGGCGACCGGCGTCGGCTGTTTCCTGTCGTGGGGCGGCCTGATCATCCCGGCGCTGCGACCGCTGTTCGACTACGCCTGGTTCGTCGGCTTCTTCACCTCGGGCGGCGTGTACTACGCGCTGATGCAGCTGGCGCCCCCGAAAGCCCCTGCATCCGCCTAGCCGGTGCCCTTGAGGCGTCGCAGCTGAAAGTGGATGTCGGGGACGGCGGGATCGCACAGGCGCTCGCGCAGGTCTAGCTCGTCGCTGAGGTGGGCCATGGCCTCGCCGTGACGGGGGGTTCCGCCGGCCGGTCGCGAAAGCAAGAGCGCGGTGGCCAGAAGATGCAGCGCGTCGGCCTCGCCCCACTGGTAGCTGCAGCCGGGGGCCATGGCATAGGCCAGGGCGTCGCGGGCATCGCGCTCGGCGGCGGCCGCTTCGCCGCGTCGCAGGGCCAGGTTGCCGCGGGCAATCAATAAATCGATGCGCTGGCAGCCAAAGCTGTGCTCGACGGCCAAGGCCAGCGCGGCGCTCAGCGCTCCGCCGGCGGCTTCTAGGTGCCCGGTCTGCATGCGCAGGCGGGTCTGGGCCAGGCCGCCGATGATCAGCATCTCCATATCGCCGCTGCGGCCGGCGTAGGTGATGACGCGATGCAGGGCCTGGGCGGCGGGTTCGTAGCTGCGCTCGCGCCGCAAGAGCTCAGCTTGCGCGACATCGCAGCACGAGAGCAGTCGCTCGCTATGGCGCACCAGAGCCGAGGCGCGACAGCGCTCTAGCGCACTCTTGCACTGGGCAGGCAGGCCGAGGCGCAGGGCCCGCTGCGCCGACAACAGCTCCAGCCCCGACAGCAGCTCGGCCCCGACGGGCTGGGTCAGTAGCAGCGGCTCTTCGGCCAGCGCTGCGCTGCAGTCCGACAGATATACCTGGCACATCGCTGCATCCCCGCGCAGAAGCTCAATCGCGGCCAGCTCCAGCGCGGCGTTGGCGGCATCGAGCGGGGACTGCGCCGCCTGTCGCGCCAAGCGGGCCATGTGCGCGGCCTGCGTCAGCTTGCCCAGGCGCTGTAGCACGCGAGCCTGCTGACAGATGCGCTCGGGCTGCGGCGGCGAGCCGAGCGGCCACTGCCGCTGCGCGGTGACCAGGGCGGCGTCGAGCTGACCCAGCGTGCGCAGCGTCTCGCTCTCCCAGGTTAGGAGCTGGGCGTAGCGTCCCTTCCACGTGGTGTCGTACATCGCCGTCGAGGCGACGAGCGGATAGTGCTGGCGCACCAGGCTTAGGAAGCGTCGGCCGCGACCCTGGCCATGCACGTGATAGAGATAGCCGCCTAGGCGAGCCGAAAGGAGCATGAAGCCCCGCTCGGCCAACCCAACGGTGAGCAGCATTCGGCAGAGCAGCTCTAGCAGGATGAGCGCGCTCTCGCCGCGCGGCAGGGGACCCAAGGCCCGCAGCCGGGGATCGATGACCGCACCACCCCGCTCGCGCAGCCACTCTGCGACGAGGAGTGGGCGCAGCGCCGGCTGGATGTCGATGAGGCGCTCGCCGAGGCTCCCCAGGGCCGTGCGGGCTGCTTCAGCCGTCGGCAGAGTCACCACCGGCAAGAGGTCGATGAGGTTCAGCCGCGCCAGATCGCTGAGCCGATCGTGCAGCCAGGCCACGCTGACCGTCCCGGGGCGTAGCCCCATCAGAGCCGAGGGCGTGGGTGGCGCGCCGAAGCTGGCGACCGCTGCGCCCAGGTCCAGGCTGGGCGACGACCACATGCTGGCCGCCGTGGTCGGCTGAGTGCGCTCGATCTCGGCCAGCAGCAGCAAGAGCTCTGACAGATGGAACGGTGGCGGAATCAGCGCGCACAGATCGAGGATCTGGCGCAGCAGCGGCGACAAGGCCAGCAGGTGAGCCCGCAGTACGGCCGGGAGCGTCGAGGGCTCGCCCGGGCTGCCCGCGGTGCCGGAGCCGGGTAGCTCGGCCACACCGAGCGGTGGCTCGTTGGCGGGGAGCTCCTGACGAGTGACGGCCCGGCCATCGCCATCGAAATAGGCGGCGATGTAGCCCGAAAGCAGGCGCAGGGTCGCGGGATGGCCCCCGTGCTCGGCGCCGCGCTGGGCCAGGTCGGCATCGCTGCCGCTGCGCACGCCGCCCTGACGCAGCAGGTGCACCGATTCAGGCGGGGACAGCGGCGGCAGATCCAGCTCGATGCAGCGGATGTAGCGAAACGGCGCGATGAGGTTGAGCCGCGCGACCGCCGTCGTCACCACCAAGCAGTTGACGCTGCCCAGAATGCAGGTGCGCAGCATCGTCTCTAAGAACGGCTCGTGCAGCTCGCCGGCGGCCTGGGTGTCGGCGGTGGGCCCCGTGTCAACATGGCGCCCACGGGCCAGTGCACCAGCAGTCTGCGCAGCGGCAGAAGACGAGGTCGATCGCAAGATCTGCGCCGCCAGCGTCGAGGTCTGCAAGAGCTCCAGCCCATCGAGCACCAGCAAGAGCGGCGCCGGCTTCTGCGAGAGCGCCGTCGAGACGGTCGCCCAGAGGCTGCGGCAGGCGGCTTCCTGGCTGGTGGCCATGGCCTCGGCCTGCAGTACGGTCTTGTCGCTGCCGACGTAGCGGGCCAGCGCGCGCAGGAAGGTCAGCAGATCGGCATCGTAGGCGAAGCTGTAGTAGAACGCGCCGGACAGCGCCCCCGACTGCCAAGCCAGCCACAGCGGGCTTGAGCTGGCCGTCGGCGAGTCGCGGCTGCCGTCATCGAACAGCGGCTGCAGCCAGCGCGAGAGCAGCGCGCTCTTGCCACTGCCGGGGGCGCCGCGCACCACGATGCAGCGGATGCCGGCCTGCAGATAGGCATTGAGCGTCGAGAGTTCCGCCAGCCGACCCGAGCGCGGCACGGGCAGCGGGACGGCCGACTGCGGCATCAGTCGAGCGTTGCTCGGGGGCTCGCCGCCCGGGCCTTCATCCAGCACCAGGTGCAGACCGCGGGCCTGCGCCTCACTGCCTAGTTCTTCGTCGCTCAAAAGCGCGGTGGCCAGCGCGCGTAGCAGCGAAGGCTGGCTCTGCGACTCGTGCGATAGCAGGTACTGCAAGAGCAGCTCGATGCGCTCTTTCGGCGGCAGCTGGGCCGGCGCGATGTCGGCCAGCGCGACCCCCAGATCGGCGCGGGCACACAGGATGCCAAGCTGCGCCGGACTCACCATCTCGACTAGGTGCAGGCGCAGCCAGCTACACAGCTGATCGAGCGCTGGGTTGGTTGGCGGCAGCTTTTCGAGCGGGCTCTCAAACGGCGGAGACGACCACGCCGCCTCGCTCGCCCGCGCACTCGGCAGAAGGGGCGAGCTATCGCTCCCGGGAGGGACGCTCATCCGCGCCTCGGTAGGGCGATGACGGCGCGCGTACCTGGGCCGCGCTGGGCGCCGATCAGGGCGCTGCGACCGTCATCGGCGATGGGGGACTCGATGCGCAGCTCTCCGCCGTGCTGGGCGACGATGCTGCGACAGATGCCAAGGCCCAAGCCGGTGCCGCGCTCGCCCTTGGTGGTGAAGAATGGCTCGAAGATGCGCGGCAGCACATCGCGAGGAATGCCTTCGCCGTAGTCTTCGATCAGGATGCGCACCTGTGGCACCGGCGTCTGGGCCGAGACGATGCCGTCAGGCTGGGCATCGGCCTCGATGGCGACATAGATCTCGCCGCCGGCCGGCGTGGCATCGACGGCGTTGCGCAGCAGGTTGACGATGACCTGCACCAGCTTGTCGCGGTTCAGCAGCGCGGTCGGTGGCGACTCGCCCAGATCAAGAGCCCGCTCGACGTGGCGCAGGCGATAGGCGGGGTCAAAGCGCAGGATGCTCAGGGCCTCCTGCACCGACAGGACCACGCTCTCTTCGGTCAGCGCATAGCGCGGTCCAGCCTCGGCCAGCACGGCGGCTGGGATGACTCGGCTAGCATCCTCTTTATCACCTGGGCTGGGGCTAGGGGCTGGCTTGCCGTGCACGCGCGAGAAGTCGCGGATCTCGCCGACCAGCCCACCCAGCCGAGTGCGCGCACTTAAGATCGCGGCGGTGAACAGCCGGATCTCGCCGTCGTCGGGATAGCGGTCGCGGATCAGCTCGGCATAGCTCAGTACCGACAGCTGATTGCCGATCTCGTGCGCGATGCCGGACGCGACGCGACCCACCGCCGCCATGCGCTCGCTTTCGATCAGGCGCTCGTGCGCGCGGTGAATCTGGTCCAGGGCCGCCGACAGCGCTTCGTTGTTGCTGCGCAGGGCGCGGACCGTGCGACGCAGCGTCCCCACCAGATCGCCGCGCTCGCAGGCATTGCGCAGGAGCAGGCGCAGCGCATCGCGCTCGTAGGGCTTTTCGACGTACTGATAGATGCCGGCCTCGTTGACCGCTCGCACCAGGGTGGCCCGATCGGCCCCATCGGTGAGCAGCACGCGCACGACATCGGGATACTCGCGACGGACCTGCGACAGGAAGCTGATGCCGTCAAGATCCGGGGTCAGCTCGCCGCTAACGACAAGAGCGGGCGGGTGCTCGGCGCTGTGCAGGGCGAGGAGCGCCGCCTGACTGCTCGCGAACAGGTGTAGGCGCAGGCCGTCGATCGGCCCCAGCAGGCGCGACAGCCCAGCGCCCCCGTCGCGATCGACGAGGTACACGTCGTGCTGCCCGCCATCGAGCACCGCACCACTACCTGCACCTAGCGTTGCGCCCGCCACCCCTCTGTCGTCGGGCCCTGCCTTGCCTGCTCCGTTCGTCACGACCGACCGCTCGCTCGTAGAAATCGGCGCAGCATATCCCTGGGGTGTGGCGGCAAGCAAGCAGGGTCTGTGGACTCTTGGGTACCGTCTTCTGTGGCCTTGGCGGGGCGTCGCTAGGGGGTGAGCTTGATCAGGAAGCCGTCGATGCCATCGACGACATTCATCGGCCCACGACCTAGCTCGCCCGCCGCGGTGAACTGACCGGCCAGCCAGATGTTGCCCTGGGAGTCGGTCGCGACGTCCGCCACCGAGTCATCGCCGATGCCGCCGTAGTGCTGCGACCACAGGAACTGCCCGCTGGGGGCCAGCTTGGCGACCCAGCCGTCATAGCTGCCGTAGGACTTCATGTAGGCCCCGCCCGACATGTGCGAGTTGCCTTTGTAGTGTCCAACGACGATGACGTTGCCCTGACGGTCGGTGGCGATGCCGTCAGACAGGTCGTAGTCGGGGCCGGCGAAGCGATACGACCACTGGTGGATGCCGTCCTTGTCCCACTTGGCGACGCCCACGTCGGTCGCGCCGTCGGAGGTAAAGATCGCTCCGCCCATCGAAAAGCTGCCGTCGTAGGTCGCGGTCAAGAGCAAGCTGCCCTCGCCATCGATGGCGATCGACGGCAAGAGCGCATCCGAGCGGGCCCCCGCCCCCTTGGACCAGACGTGCGAGCCGTCGCTGCCAAAGCGGGCCACCAGGATGTCGGCCGCGGCCATGTTAACGGCGCTGATCTTGCCGCCCCCGACGTCGGCTGAGCCGATGAAGGTCGCCACCAGGTTGACCTGATCGCCTGCTCCGATGACGACTCCGCCGCCCGTGTCATCGTCGACGTCGCCGAAGCGCAGCGACCACTGATGGCTGCCGGTGGCTGAGACCTTGAGCAGAAAGCCATCCGTCCGTCCGGCGCTGGTCAGCGTGGCGCCGCCGTAGGTCGTGCCGCCGGCGAAGCCACCCGTGGCCAGGATGCTGCCCGTCGAGTCGATGGCGATCGCCGAGATGTAATCATCCCCGCCGCCGCCGTAGCGATAGGCCGCGCGATAGGCTCCGTCGTTACCTAGCGAAAGCAGGAACAGATCGCCGTTGCCCGCCGAGGTCAGCATGTTGCCGCCCAGCGTGATGCTGCCGTAGAAGCTGCCGCCGACCCAGACATTGCCGCTGCGATCGAGCGCGATGCCGAAGGCGCCATCGTTGCCGGTGCCGCCGAAGCTCTTGGACCACAGGTGCTGGCCGCTGCTGTCGAACTTGGCGACGTAGAAATCCGACATGCCGGCCGTCGTCAGAAGGCCGCCGCCCAGGTCGAGCGGCGCCGTCATCTGCCCCGTGACATAGACATTGCCCGCCGCATCGGTCGCCACTGCATAAGCCGCATCGTTGTCCGTGCCCCCCAGGCGAACCACATTCGTGGTCGCTCCCGGCTTGGGCGGCATCATGGTCATGCTGGCCATGTCCACCGCCCCCATGTCCGGCGACGAGCCGCTCTCCCCCGGACCCGAGCAGCCGAGCAGCGAAGCCGCCGAAAGAAAAATCGCGGCTGCTCCCTGCAGCCACCTCGACCCCCAAGATCCCGAACGCAAACGACCCGAAGGCAACGAACCCGAAGGCAAGTGATCAGAATTCAAATGACCAGAGCTCAAGTGATAGGTGCGCGTCATTAGGCTCCCTCCCCGCGCGCATGGCGCAACCTTCGATCATAGGGGCGTTGCTGCGACAAAAGGGGCGAGGCTTGCGGCAGCCGGCTGCCGAGGGCGCGACTGCCTCGACTACTGCGGATTCGCCGAGACGGGAACCGGGGCGGATTTGGCGGATGAGGGGGGCGTGGGCGAGGTGGCGACGAAGGGCTTGGGGCGGTCTTCGGGGGAGACTTCGTCGAAGTAGCCGCGGATGATGTCGATGGCGGTGGGGGCCGCGACGTGGCCGCCGAGGCCGCCGTGCTCGATGAGGACGGCGACGGCGATGCGGGCTTTGTGCGAGGGGGCGTAGCCGACGAACCAGGCGTGGTCGTTGCCGGTGTCCCAGCCGGGGGCGCTGCCGCGGCGGTTCTTGCGCACCTGGGCGGTGCCGCTCTTGCCGGCGATGTCGTAGACGGCGAGGCTGGGGTTGTAGGCGCTGGCCGCGGTGCCCTTGCTGTCGGCGAGGACATCGACGAGGGCACGGCGCATGCGCTCCAAGGAATCGGACGACACCGGCAGCACGCCGCGTAGACGAGGCTGGCTCTGTTCGACGAGCTCGCCGGAGGGTTTTTCGATGCGCTCGATGAGCAGCGGCTGGTACAGCTTGCCGCCGTTGCCAAGCGCGGCGTAGGCCAGGGCAAGCTGCAGCACACTGGCCCGCACCGCGCCCTGACCAAGCGCCGTGTTCAGCGCGTAGCCGCCGCGGAAGCCGCCGTTCTTCTTGTAGTAGTCGAGGGTGGGCATAAAGCCGCTGGCCTCGCCCATGCCCAGGTCCAGGCCCTGCCCGAAGCCGAACGCCGCCGCCATCTGCGCCATGCGCTCCAGGCCGACCTTTTCGGCGAGGTGATAGAAGTAGACGTTGCAGGACTGGGCGATGGCCTCGTGCAGGTTGACCGGGCCGTGCGACTTCATGCAGCGGAAGACGTGGCGACCCAGCTCGTAGCGGCCGTGGCAGGGGATGCGGGTGTTGGGGTCGATGAGGCGCTCTTCCAGGGCCGACAGCGCCGGGACGATCTTGAACGTCGAGCCGGGGTAGTAGCTCTCGCGCAGGGCCTTGTCGAGGAGCGGCCGGAAGGGATCGGTCTGCAGCCGCTGCGCCTCGGCATGGCTGAGCCGGCCGGACAGCTGGTTGGGATCGGGGCTGGGGTAAGACGCGATGGCCAGCACCTTGCCGGTATCGGCCTCGACGACGGCGGCAGCGGCCGAGCGGTGCCGCGACAGCGCCTTTTCGACGATGCGCTGCAGGTCGGCGTCGATCGACAGGACGACATGGTTGCCGGGCAGCGGCTCGCGCTTGAGGTCCGGCGGCAAGAGCTGCGACAGCTCGCCAAGCTCGCGATCGGTCTTCTTGCGACCGTAGGCATCGACGACGATCTTTTCGTAGCCGGGGATGCCGCGCAGCGTCGCTTCCATCAGGCGCTCGACGCCCGAGCGACCGATCGAGTCGCCGGGCTTGTAGGAAAGGGCCGGACGCGTGCCGTCACTGTGCTGCGCTTCGCTGGTAAGTTCCGCCGGTCCGACTTGGTTTAGGTAGCCCAGCAGGTGGGCCCCCAGCGCGCCGTGCGGATAGCTGCGGTGACTGCGCGACAGCAGATCGACGCCGTGTAGCTCGGGCTTGTCGGTTTCGAGCAGTGCCATCTGATCGCGGCTGATGTGCTCCATGGCCAGGAACATCTGGCTGCGCTCGCGTCCGTGTCGGCGCGCGGCAACGCGATCCAAGAGGGCGGTGTACTGCTCTTCCGACAGGTCAAGGTGTCGACGCAGCCGGGCCAGCGAGTCGGGCGTGGTGAACTGCGGCGTCAGATAGACGCTGTAAGCCGGGTCGTTTTCGACGAGGACGCGGCCCTTGCGATCGCGAAGCTGACCGCGCACGGCCGGCCAGTCGCGCTCTTTGATGAAGTTGCTGGTGCTGCGCTGGTAGTAGGCCTCGCCCTGCACCACCTGCAGATAGATCAGGCGGGCGACAAGCGCGGCGAAGCAGACGACGACGATGAGCACTGCCCAGCCCAGGCCCCCTTCACGCGAGGGGGCACCCGCGCTGGGAGACGACGCCGGACTGCGATGGCTGCCGCTGTGCAGTGTGGCACTCGCCAGCTCACCGGTGCCGCCGCCGGGCGATAGCGGCGCGGTAATCCCCGTCGGCAGCGCCCCCACCGGCAGGCTCAGCCGATCGTCAAAGCGCAGGCGGTTTAGCCGAATTTTCATAGCCGGCCCCCGGCTTGCGTCAGGCTGCCGCCTAGGCCCTGGGCGCGCGGATCGCCCCACACGCTGTGGTCAAGGCGCGAAAGTCCCGCGAAGAGCAGCGGCGCCAGGGCGGCGGTGACCACGGCTTCACCGAGCAGGCTCTGCAGCTCCGGAGCGGCCCACAGCGTCGAGCCGGCCGGCGAAAACAGCGCGGCAAACAGCAGGTAGAGCAGCGACAAGAGCAGGCGATAGGCGAGCAGCGACAGCAGCGACACCAACATCACCGCACCGACCCCGCGCACCAGCAGCCGGATCGAGATGGCGCGCAGCAAGAGCACGCTGAGCGACAGCCCCAGGGCATGCAGTCCGATCGGCGTTCCGCTGACCACGTCGGACAGATAGCCGAGGGCGGCGCCAAAGCCAGCCATCGACTCGGGCCGGGCATTGTGCAAGAGCAGGAGCGCTGACGTACCACCGGCCGAGCTTGCGAAGGGACGGCAGTGCAGGCCGGCGTAGAGCGCAATCAAGAAGCCGACATCGGGCAGCGGATGCAGCGACAGCGCTGAAAGCGACGTCGCCACCACCAGGCCGACGTAGGACAGCAGCAAAAGAAAGATGGCGCGCGGCAGGCTCATCGCGGCACTCCGATGCCGCGGGCTGGCTCGGGTGGGCGCTTGCCGGCGTCGGGGTCGGGGGGCGGCGGCGGCGAGAGCACGACCAGCACCTCGCGCAGCTTGCCGAAATCGACCAGCGGCTCGACTTCGATCTCTTGGTACAGGCTGCTGTCGGGCTTGCTGACGCGGGCGACGCGACCGATCGGCATGTCGCGCGGGAAGAGGCCCCCCAGGCCCGAGGTGACGACGGCATCGCCGACCTGGATGTCTTCTTTGTGCAGGACGTACTCGACGCGGCACAGATAGCGGCTGTCCGAGGCCACGCCCTTTAACACGCCGCGGCTGCCGGTGCGCGGCAGGACGACGTCGATGGACGTTCGTGGGTCGGTGGTCAGCTGGACATCGGCATACGGTCCACTGATTCGCAGAACGCGCCCGACCACGCCAGCCGGCGACAAGACGGGCATGCCGGGGCGGGTCTCGGCAGCCAGGGCCGAGGGGCTGCCGGGGGGAGCGGGGCTGGTCTCGCTGTTACCGCGTCCGGAGCGGGCCAAGCCGCCAAGCTCAATGCGCAGTCGCAGGACGCGAAACTGACGCGAGGTCTCGACGCCGATGACCTGTGCGGCGAGGGTGTCGGCCTGGATCTGGGCGCGTAGCTCCAGCAGGCGCTCTAGGCGCTCGGCGCGGGCGGCAAGCTGCGACAGGCTCTCGACGCGGGCCCGCAGCGCGGCGTTATCGGCGCTGAGCTTTTCGTTATCGCGCTTCACGCCAACCAGGGCGATGTAGTGCGACCACACGCCGCCGGCCCGCCCCGCCCCGCCCCCGACCAGGCCCTGCAGCGGCGCGGTGACTCGCAACAGCAGGCGATCGAGCGGATTTAGGCGCTCTGGATCCTTCAGGCTGGATCGCAGGACAAGCGCCGGCAACAGCAGCAGCACCGCCGGGATCAGCAGCTTGAGCGCGCGTCGACTGGGGTTCATGAGGATCCCCCGGTCGCCCTACTGGACGGTGACCTCGCGCAGCAGGCGAAGCTCGTCGAGCGCCTTGCCCGATCCGAGCACGACGGCAAGCTGCGGCGTCTCAGCGACCATGACCGGCAGGCCGGTCTCTTCGCGCAGCAGCACATCCAGGTTGCGAAGCTGCGAGCCCCCGCCCGAAAGGACAATGCCCTTATCGACGATGTCCGCCGAAAGCTCAGGCGGCGTGCGCTCCAGAACCACGCGCACCGCTTCGACGATGGCGTTCACTGGCTCGGCCAGCGCGTCGCGGATCTCGTCCGAGTTGATGGTCAGGGTCTTGGGCACGCCGGCCACCAGATCGCGGCCCTTGACGTCGACGGTCAGCACTTCGTCCAGCGGATAGGCCGAGCCGATCTGCTTTTTGATCTCTTCGGCCATGCGCTCGCCGATGAGCAGGTTGTACTTGCGCTTGATGTGCTGGACGATGGCTTCGTCCATCTTGTCGCCGCCGGTGCGGATCGACTTGCTGACCACGATGCCGGCCAGCGAGATGACCGCCACTTCCGTCGTGCCACCGCCGATATCGACGATCATGTTGCCCGAGGGCTCGGTGATCGGCAGGCCAGCGCCAATCGCCGCCGCCATCGGCTCTTCGATCAGGTAGACCTCGCGCGCGCCCGCCGCCAGGGCCGAGTCACGCACGGCGCGCTTTTCGACTTCGGTGATGCCCGAGGGCACGCAGACGATGATGCGCGGCTTGACCAGGGTGCGGCGGTGATGGGCGCGCAGGATGAAGTAGCGCAGCATCGCCTCGGTGACTTCGAAGTCGGCGATGACGCCGTCTTTCATCGGCCGGACCGCGACGATGTTGCCGGGGGTGCGGCCGAGCATCTCTTTGGCTTCGCGGCCGACCGCCAGGACCTTCTTGCCGGTGGCGCCGCGCTGCACAGCGACGACGGAGGGTTCGTTAGAGACGATGCCTCGCCCTTTGACAAAGGTGAGGGTGGTGGCGGTGCCGAGATCGATCGCGAGATCGTTGGAAAACAGGCCATAGACCCAATCGAAGAGCATGTGGATTTCCTTGCAGTGCCGGGCGACAGCCGGTGGGCTTCATCGCTTCGTCTGCCCGCGTTGCCGGGGAGGGCCCCGGGAGGCGACGGCAGGGGGTGACTAAAAGCGGCTAGGGCGTAGCACAGCGCCCCCGTCATTCGCAAGCCATCGGGCGGGCTGCGGGCAAAAAAGAACGGCAAAAACTTGCCAAGCCGCGCGTTTTAGGGCGTCCACCGCCGCTGAGTCAGAAAAAACGCCAGGACCGCCAGGACACTGCCAGCGAGCACATCCGCAACGTAGTGCTGCTTGACCAGTAAGACTGACACCAACACCGACGCGGAAAGGACCCCGACCCCCCAGCCCAGCCATCGATTCAGCCGGTGCGCAAACAGCGCCGCCAGGACGGCGTGCCCGCAGTGCAGCGACGGAAACAGGTTCACCGGCGGATCGAAGGCGTAATAGGCCAACAGCACCCGCCCGCTGACCGTCGCCGGCACCGCGGATAGCGCCGGCCGCAGATCAGCGTGCAGCGGATAGATGGCATAGGTGACGAAGGCCAGCGTCTGCAAGAGGGCATAGGCCAGGGCCTGACGACGCATGCCAGCGCGATCGGAAAGCGGCCAGGCAAACAGCGCCGGGTCCGGCAGCAGCGGTGCCAGCAGGTACGCGAACACCGCCTCGGGCAAAAGGGGCAGGCCGCGCTCCCAGGCAAGCTCGAAGGGGAAGGGGTGGGCGCGACCCAGCGTCAGGTGGCCGATCAGAAAATAGCCGCCCAGGAAGTAGGCCAGGCCGAGGATGATCAAAAGGGCCCGCTCCCCTCCCGGCGAGAGCGCGTGCGCAGCCGGTGGCGGGGTCATGCGAGCAACGCTCCGGCCGGCCTAGCGCAGGACATCGAGCAGCGTGGCGGTGGGCCGCAACAGGCGCAGAAAGCGACGCGCATTGGCATGACTGCGTCGGTCGCGACCGGGGTGCCCGGCCAAGCGGCGCTGCGCATCCAGATAGTCAGGGAAGTAGCGCAGGTGGGGTGGCAGACGGGGGATGGCGGCGCGCAGCACGGCTCGACTGCTGCGCAGAAGCACCCGCTCGGCGAGTCCCAGGCGCAGGCCAAAGCCCTCGCGCAGCGAATCGGGCAGCAGCCAGGCGGTGTAGGCGCGGATGAAGCGATAAAGCGGACTCGCGGTAGCGTTCGGCGGCGTCAGGATGTGACCGGCTAGCTCGCGGGCTTCCGGCGTGACGCAGAGCCGCGGCGACACCAGCATGCCGTCGTAGTACAGGCGAAACGCCTGCCAGTCTGTAGGCAGCGCCGCCGGCGAAAGTCCGAACAGCCGGCACATGCTGCGACTGCTCTCATAAAACGGGTCCCGCTGATCGGCGGGTAGGGGCTCGATGAGGTCTTCATAGACCCGCAGGCCCGTATCGATCAGCGTCGCTTGCACCCAGAACAGCGCGGCTTCGTCGTTGGCGGCATAGCGTGGCGTGCCCGCGTAGCCCGGGCCGGCTCCCCGCAGCGCACCGCTGATGCGCGAGTGAATGGCGAACACCCGACGCGCCGTGGCACAGGCGCTGTCCAAGTCGCCAAACGTCAGGTTGAGCACGCGCACAAACGTCCGCCGGAAGCGCCCCGCGACATCGCCCCGCACGCGCGAGTGATCGAAGACCGCCTGCGCCACAAAGGGATGGGCTAGCTGGAGCAGCGCCGCCGCCCCACCACCGAGCAGCAGCATGGCCTCGCGATTGACGCGCCAGGTCGCTGAGTCAGGACCGAACAGGCCGGCCCGCGGATCGCCGGTGCGTGACAGCGCCTGGGCGCGGGCCGTGGCGATGGCCGGTTCAAGCTGTTCGAGCGAGACCATGGGGGCTCCTCTCTGCGGCGACGGGGCAGGGCGTCGGCGGGACAGGGCTGCGACGTCGGGCCGGCGGCGGGACGGGGGGCGAAATCGGCGGGCAAGATATCACGCACGTCGCAGCGGGGCTCGGCTAATGTAGGGACATCATGCGTGCGTCGTTGTCGCGACTTTTCCGGGAGCTGCGCGTCAGGTCTGCGCTGTCTATCGGGCTGCTTGGTCTCTGTGCTCTGGGCGGCTGTGCCACCGGGCCCGATCCCATCCTGACCACCGGCGGCAAGGTCCCGCCGACCATCGAAAACAGCCTGCGCTGCCCGTCGGGCACCCACATCGTCTTTGGCCGCATCGCGGGCGTGCAGACGGCAGCCTGGTGCGAGCGAGCCGCAGTGCCCGCCGGTGCTGGTCCGGGCGTCAAGCACGGTCCCTACGTCGAGTGGTACGAGACGCTGCAGAAGAAGGTCACCGGCCTGCACGAAGAAGGTCTGCGGCAGGGCCCCTGGCGCTTCTACATGCCGGGCGGCGTGCTCGATAGCGAGATCGTCTACGACCGCGGCAATGTCGTGTCGCAGACCTCGGCTCCGACCCCAAGCTACGTGCCGCCAAGCTCAGCCCCGATGCCTGCACCGGTTGCGCCCGCGACGGCTCCCGCTGTCGCACCGTCCGCCGCCCCGACGTCTGCCCCGTCCGCCGCCCCGTCCGCCCCGCCCGCTCCTCTGCCGGCCCCGGTTTCTCCGACCGCGCGCTAGCGCGGGGGAGTCCGCCGCAGCACCTGATACGTCCCCCGACCCAAGACGAACAGATCGCGCTCGGCATCGCCGGTCAGATCCAGCGCCGCTAAGTCCAGGCTGCCCGGCAGCGTCTGCGCCCCCATGACCAGCGTCGGCTGACCCGCCGCCACGCGCACTCCCGAGGTCAGCGAGCCATCGGCCCGCCCAAGAAAGACGCGCAGCTCTCCCGACTGGGCCAGCGTCGCCGCGATGTCTAGCTGGCCATCGCGATCGAGGTCTTCGGCCACCAGGCTCAGAAGCGGCGCATCGACGGTCAGGATCTGCTCGGGGCTCAGCGAGCCGTCGGCGCGGGCTCGCAGCACGGCCAGGCGGGGCTCGCCGGCGCCCCCCAAAACGACATCGCGCAGGCCATCGAAGTTCAGATCCGGGACGACGAAGTGCCGTCCCACGATCGGCAGCGGCAGCGAGCGCGGCGCCGCCAAGCGCCCACCCGGCAGGCCGGAAACGATGTGCAGTGTATCCGCCGCCAGGGCCAGGATGTCGCGATGGCCATCGCCGTCCTGATCGACGATCCGCAGGTCCGCGACGCCCGCCAAGCTCCCAGTGAGGGCGATCCGCTGGGCTGGCCGCAGCGTGCCGTTGCCGTTGCCCAGAAGCAGCCAGAGCGCGGCCTGCTGGGCGGACGCGGCGACCACGTCGGGCCGGCCATCCTCGTCGATATCGGCGACGCTCAGCGCATCGATCCCCAGCCCCGGTCCCAGACCCAGATCGACGTAAAGAGCCGGCTGGTACTGCGCCGGCCCACGCGCCAAAAGCAGCTGCAGCCCTGCGCCGTCGCCGACGACCAGATCCCCCAGCCAGTCGCCGTTTAGGTCCGCGGCAAACAGCGACCGCGGGGCGCTGCGCTCACCCCCCAGCTCGACGTAGCGCGGCAGCGGGAGCGGGTTTTGGCCATCGTCGATTTGCCGATCATCGCCAAGCAGGAGCGCGATCCGGCTGCCACTGAGCCAGGCGGCATCAAGATGGCCGTCGCTGGTCAGATCGGCGGTAACCAGGGCATGGGGGGGCGGCAGTCCGTCGCTTTCGGTCGGCGCGGTGCCACTCCCCGCCAGGCTTAGCACCCGCTGTCCGTCGGGGGACAGGGCGATCAGGCTCGGCGGGGTGCCGGCAGTCAGCGGCCAGGCCAGCGGCAACAGCGGACCTGTGGTGCCCGCGATTCGCGGCAGCGCGGCCAGGGCTCCGGCCTCGCTCAGCCCCAGCGGCAAGAGCAGCGATTCGCCTGCGCCTGCCCCCGGGCTGAGGACTAGCTCGTGGCGGCGTCCGTCGCCATCCCAGTCCAGAGCGGCCAGGGCAGGGTGGTCATAGCCGGGCGGCAGTGCGTAGCTCTGGGGGGTAGGCAGGCCGCTTGCGGGCCACAGGTAGTAGCTGAGGTTCGTGCCCCTGCCATCGACGGTGACGAGGTCGCTGCGGCCATCGCCGTTTATGTCGGCGGCGACGAGCGCGCTTGGCTGAAGCCCGGTCGGCAAGGTCGCGGTGACGCCTAGGTTGCCCCCGCCCGAGCCCTGAAACAGCAGCAGGCCGCCGCGTTGGCCAAGTGTCGCCGCCAGGGTCGGCCGCCCCCCAACCAGACTCGCGACGACGACCTGGACGCTGCCGATCGTGACGCCGCCGGGCAGGCTTAGGGCTTGCGGGGGGGCGAAGCGGCTTGCCGCGCCGTCGGGCCAGCGGTTCTCAAAGACGTAGCCAGCGACGGAGGTGGCATCGCGGCAGCCGACGATAAGCTCAGGGAGGGCGTCGCCCAGAAGGTCGCCTGTGGCCAGCGAGGCCACGACGCAGCCGACCGCGACCTCGCCGCCTGAGCGGAAGCGCCCATCGTCCCCGCCCAGCCACAGCGACAGCGCCTGCCGGGCCCCCTCGGCGGCGATCAGATCGTCGCGCCCGTCTCCATCCAGGTCGGCGGAGGAGAGCGCCGTGACCTGCGACCGCAGCGGCTGGCTGCCCACCCAACGGAAGCGTCCCCCCCCGTCCCCGGCCAGGCGATGCAGGGCCTGCGGTTCGTCGGTGGCCAGCACCAGATCAAGAGCCGCGCCCGTCGTCCGTCCGCGCGGCGCCCAGCCGGTCTGCGCCAGCACCCCCGTCTTCACCCACTCCCGCGACGAGGGCGCAAGCTGCAGGGCGTGGTAGGTGAAGGGCTCGGGCAGGCTCAGCAGCAGCCCGTCGGGCCACAGGGCGCTGACGATCTGTTCGCCGCGCACCGCCGACGGCGGCACTTGCAGGCGCAGTCCCCCCGGGCCCTCGACCCGCGTAAGCGTCGCCGGACTGCCGCCAAACACCACCCGCGAGGCGTCGGAAAGGCCACTGCCCAAAAGCAGCACCTCCTCGCCCCCCAGCACCGAGCCGACGCCCGGCGACAGCGACTTGAGGCTGCGCCCCTCGCCGCCGCAGTGACTGCCGGCGAAAAGCCCCAGGAGCCCCGCGAGCCCCCGCAGGAACCGGGCCCGCCTCGGCCGGGAGCGCGTCCCCATCGCCCCGTAGGGCACCCCATCCCTCGGCTGCTGACACGTCGCCATTGTCTTTCAGAATACCAGCGGCAGGGGGCCAAAAGGCCTGCGTTTTCACCGGCTTGGGCAGCGCTGTGATATAGGCGGAGAAAGGAGGTTCCATTGTCTACATCCGCAGAAACGGCGGCTAGCTCGACGACGGGCGGCGCCGCATCCGGTCTGGCTTCGCGCCTCACCGCCCCCGAACAGCGTCGTCGCGTCATCGCCGATTGCTGTCAGCTAATCGACGAAGAAGTCAGCCGCAAGGGCGGCTTTTCCGGCGCTGCCATCAAGCTTGGCTACGCCACCGTCAAGGCCGTAAAGCCGGGCTTTATCGCCGAGGCGGTCGACAACCTGCTCGACGACTTCGTCCGTCGCCTGGAGCCGTTCTATCAGGCCCATCTGCGGCTGCGTGACAGCGGCAGCCCGCGCTCGCTAATCGACCACTTCACCGGCGAGGGCCCAGCCATCGCCGAGGCCCTGCTGGGCATCACCGACGACCGGGCCGCCCGCGCCCCCGGCGGCGTGGTCAAAAAGAGCTACGAAAAGCTCCGCCCCACCGCCAAAAAGCACGTCGAAGAAGCCATCCCCGGCGTCGCCCGCCTGATCGACAAGCACACCCGCTAAACCAACCCCGCCGACTGCGCTGCGACCTGGGGGCGCCCCTCGGGGGAGAGGCGCGCTGCGTCGTGCGGGTATGCGAGCAGGCGTAAGCGGGTGTCAGCGGTGGCACAAGTGGGTGGGGGAGCAGGCTGAAGCGGGTGTCAGCGGCGGCACAAGCGGGTGGGGATGTGACTCAAGTGGGTGGGGGATGCGGTGCAAGCAGGTGGGGGATGTGGTGCAAGCAGGTGGGGGATGTGACTCAAGTGGGTGGGGGATGCGACTCAAGTGGGTGGGGGATGCGACTCAAGTGG
>CALFYE010000337.1 GCA_937952145.1 uncultured Myxococcales bacterium | reverse complement strand
TGCGTGTTGATCTGGATGCGGAAGGTGTTCTCGGCGGTGCCGACGATCGACATGGCATCGACGGGCGTGATGTGGAAGTAGTTGGTTCCGGCCCGCACTGAGGGCGCAGGGTAGCTCTTGCTCTCGGTGTTGACGAAGGTTGAGGTACTAGGCGTCGGCACCTGCCAGATGTTGGTGTTGAGCATTTGGTAGTAGCCCTGGCGTGAGGCGAACGGACTCGACCACGAGATCACGACCTGATCGAAGTCGTCGTTGTAGATGAGGTCTTGATCGGGGTGGCTGCTCGATGTGATCAGCGTCGGAGGCAGGAGGCCATCGGTGCGCTGGCCCATGATTCCGCCGCCAATGGTGCGGGTTCCGCCGGCCAGAAGGCGCACGCGCCCGGCGCCGCCGCCTCCGCCCTGACCGTCGCTGTAGTAGCCCGCGCCGCCCGCGCCACCAGCCGCCGAGATCGTCCCCGAGGTCGTCAGCGTTCCCGAGGCTGCCAGCAGGATGCCGCCGCCGGCTCCCCCGCCCCCGCCGCCGCCATAGGTTGCGGTGTTGCGCGTGCCAGCGGTGCCATTCGCGGTCAAGAAGCCTGCGATCGTGATGTTTTCCGAGGCGATGAGTCGAATCGCACCGCCACCTGTACCGCCGACTCCGCTGCCGGCTCGGGTCGGCGAAGCGCCTCGTCCTCCTCCGACTACCCAGTAGTCGGTGTTGCTGCTGATCGCCGGTCCACCCGCGCCGGCCCCGGAGGAGGTCTGCCCCGCCGTGCCATTGCCACCGCCGCCGCCGCCGCTGTAGTCATACGTGCCACGACCGCCATCACCCCAGCCATAGGGGTTGCTGGTGGGCGCGGCGCTGATCGTGCCAGCGTTCTCGACGGTGATGTTCTTGGCATAGACGGTGAGTTCCCCCGTCGGGACTTGGACCGTGATGCCCGAGCGCACAATGAAGTCGCCATCGACGTAGACAGTCCCGTCGAGGTTGCGGTTCATGGTCACATCGAGGTTGGCAAGCGCGCAGCGACCACTCGAACAAGTGCCGGCACAGGTGTCGACCGTGGTCCATGTGGTGCCTGCCCCGTTGCACTCTTCGACCGATTTCATGTTGCAGCGGCGAGCCCCCGGCGAGCATGCCCCGGTGCAGAGCCCACTGACGCAAGACACCGCGCACGTTGAGCTATGCAGCCAAGCCGAGCCGGTGCTGTTGCAGATCTGCACCGAGTTGGCAGGACCGCAGCGATAGCTTCCTGGCGTGCAGGGGACGCCAGTCCCACCACCGCTCATGTCTCCCGGCGGCGAGCTGAGGTCGGCCCCGGCGAGGTCGACGCCGGCCAGATCGCGGGGCGATCCAGCCATGTCGTCGTCCTTACCTCCCATCGACATGTCTTTGTCGTCTGACTGCTGGCCCAGGTCGACGTTGTTCTGGCCACCGCCGCCACCTCCGCCGCCGCCGCTGCTGGAACAACCCGGTGAGAGAGCCAACAAGAACGCGGTGAAAATGGGAAGAACACGACGCATCACGCAGACCTCGACAGATGTGGGGAAGTGAAGGACGCGTCATTTGACGCATTTCCCTCAGCGAGGTCAAGCGCGGGGGGCAGAGAGAATGTCGCGACTAGAGTCCCATGGCTTCGGCCATGGCGGCGATGGCCGCGTTAACTAGCGGCGCGTGCGCAGCAGCCTCCCCACTTTCGGCGAGGACATCTAGCTGCGCCTCGACCGAGGAGAGGAGGCTCATCACCATCGATGGCGACGAAGACCGTGGGCCAGCGTCGACGATGCTCAGCCCCGCGACGAAAAAATCGAGCAACAGGGTGGCAAGGGCCGAGCCGCTTGGGAGGCTGCGCAGGCAGGCGGCAGCCTCGTGGCGAGCCTTGGTTCGCGGGTCTGGATCTGAGAGGGCGGCGAGCGCCTCGCTGCGAAGCTCCGCAAGCCTCGGTGAAGCGGCCAGGACCACGGCGAGGTCCGGTTGGTCCGCGATGCGCTCAATACAGCGCGGATCGACCTGCAGGGCTGCAGCGATGCAGTCTTCGACTGCCTGCGTCTGCTGCAGCTCGGCCCAGGCCTGCGCGCTCTCCAGCAGCAGCGAAGCGAGGGGATCTTCGTCTTCCATCAGCTGGTCGATGGGACGCAGCACGGCACGCGCCCGGTCGCAGGCGCGGAGGGCCGCATCCGGCTCGTGCAAGCGGTTGAGCAGCGCCGCGCAGGCCAGCTGCACATCGGCAGCGTTGGGCTCTTCTGCTGCGAGCAGCGTCGCTCTGTCCAGGGCTTCGGCGTAGCGCCCCTCGGCGGCTAGGGTCTGCAGGCAGAAGAAGAGCAGCGCGCGTCGGCTGGCAGGTTCCTCCGGTGAAAGCAGCGCTGCAAGCGCCTGGGCCACGGCAGAGCTGGTCGCACGTGTTTGGGTGACCGGCGGTGGAGAGGCTAGCCAGCGCAGCGCTTGTTCTGCTTCCGCAATGGCCGCATCGCAGGCCTGAGCGTCAGCGAACAGATGGGCACGCATGAAGCGCAGCACTGCGATCTGGGGTGGTGCAAAGCGCGGTGCCGCCTGCTCGTCTGGGCTCTCCAGCACGTCCAACAGGGAACCGAGCTGGGTGGCAGCGACAAGCCAGCGGCCTAGCGCGCGATGGGCAAGGGCGCCGGCGAGCAGCAGGGGAAGTCGCGCCGGCGTCGGAGCAAAGACGGGCAAGAGCAGCTCGCTAACCTCGACCACGACATGCGGAGCCTCCATCGCAAGGAGGGTGCGCAGGCGCTCGGCGAGGAAGGTCGTGAACTGCTCGCTCGTCGGGGCCACCTGTGCGCGCAAGGTGTCGGTCAGCAGCTGCAGCTGGTGCAAGGGCCAGCCATCGCGGCGGGCCAGTGCGAGTGCAATCTGTGCCTCTAGCAGGGCGAAGTTCGGCTGCTGCATCGCAGCCAAGACCTGTGCGTGCCGCAGGTACAGCTCCGAAGTAAGCGGCGCAGTCGCGATCTCATCTTCGAGCTGCCGTCGGGCCTGCTCGCTGGGAGACAGCAGCCCGTAGCTGCGCAGGGCGAGCTGACGCTCAATCTCGACGGCAAGCGCAGGATCCTGTCGGTGCTCCACCAGAAGCTCAGCCACCTCGATACGATCGACATAGGATGCGACAAGGACCGCGGCTTTTCGAACGGCGAGGTGCTCATCCCTGAGGCGAGCACGCAGCAGATCCAGGCCAGCGGCATCGAGCTCGCCGGGCCACGTTGCAAGCGCTCCCCACATCCCAAGGCTCGCGACCTTGTCATTCGCGGCCTCGGCCTGCCACGCGCGGGCAGTCACCTCGGGAAGGCTCTTGGCTGCAAAGTCGGCGGTCAGCCAGGCCTTGAGCGTGTCGAGAGCATCGGCCGGTAGGCCAGCTCCCCAAAATCGTCGCTGGCCGAGGATGTGATCTTCTTCATAGCCGAGCTCGAAGCTCGCAGGATCGGCGTCCGGCGCCTGTGCCCCCGGGGCGAACCACCAGGTCAGAAACTGACGAGTCCGACGCGGTTGTTCGCGGATCAGCCGATAGCCCCGAGCGAGTAGTCCATCGCGCAGATCTTCGCGCGAACTGCCTGGCCCCAGCACGACGCATAGCAGGGGGCTCGCGGCTGCGCTTGTCGGCATAGTCTGGCTCATACGGTCCCAGGGGGCGTCTCGGCTCGTGCCATCTCTGGGGTTACCCAGGCCGTGACCGTATGGAGGACTCGGCGCAGCAGTGAATCAGTCTCGCAGGCCGCTCGCTCCAGCAGGAACAGGGGGTAGCCGACGTGGCTTGCGACGGCAATCGTCGATGCTCGGACTGACGGCAGCGGATGGTCGGCGTAAAGTCGCAGTACGTCGAGCAGCCGCAGATCGTCGTACCACAGGCCCCCCAGACGCTGCAGGGCCCGGCGCGCGAGGAGCAGTGGCTCGGTCCCGACCTCCAGCGGCCAGCAAGACAGGGGGGCTAGGGCGGACAGCAGATCCGCTTCTTGCAGCAGCGGCAGGGGCTGCAGCAAGGTCGCCACATCGGTGGGCAGCGACGGACCGGCGTCGGCTGCAGCGGTCGAGACGGGGATTGCGACATCGAGGACGAGGGCCGACTCATGGGCTTCTAGTCGAACGCGACTCTGTGAGCTTACGGTGTGCCAAGACAGGCTGTGCGGTGCGCCAGCCGCCTGCTGTGCGTATCGCCGCTGCAGCTCATCGTTCACCGTCGGGTGCAGTTCTCTAGGCAATCGCTGAGGCCAAGGATCGACTAGGAAGGCACTCCCCCAGGGGCGCGGTCGCAAAAGCGGCGACTGCTCCAGTCGGAACGCCCATTCGGCAAAAGCCGTCTGCGCATCAAAAGCCAACGGGTCCGTCGCTGGATTTTCGAGCGGATCGGCTGGTGCCGAGAGTTCGGGAAATGCGCTCCGCAGGGGAACTGGGTGGGCCGGCGCCGGTGCGTGCCCGGGCGAGGGCGGAATGTCGAGAACGAAGCGGAGGAGCAGCATGGCGGCGTTCCGCTCCTCAGTGGCTTAGCGGCCGAAGATCCAGTCGCGGACGTCCTTGGCTGCCAAAAACACCAGCAGCCCGAGGAGGAGCAGCATGCCAACCAGGTGAATCACTTGCTCGACGCGCTGGTTCACCGGCCGGCGAGTAATCACTTCCCAGCCAAGGAAAACAAGACGCCCACCATCGAGAGCTGGCAGCGGCAGCAGGTTGAAGAAGCCAAGTAGCGTGCTGATGATGGCGATGAAGTGCAGGCCGCGAATCAGCCCGCGCTCTAGCTGCTCTTTCATGATGCGGGCGATGCCGACCGGGCTCTTGAAGTCGGCGGACTGGCGGCCACGGATCACGTCGAAAAGGTTGTGCATGGTCTGCACGGTCATGAACATCGGGCCGACGATACTCTGGCGCGCCGAGTCGGCGATCGAGTGGCGCTGCGGGGTCTTCGCCGACTCCATCTCGATGCCCATGCGCCAGTTCTTGCCGTCGTTCACCGGGGTGATGCTAAACGCTTGCTTCTGACCGGCGCGCAGCACCTCGATGTTGAGCGGGCGCCCTTCGGAGGTGTCGACGTAGTACAGGACCTCCATCTGGTTGCTCACGATCGTCCCCTGGACGCGGAAGAGCTGGTCGCCAGCTTGAATGCCAGCGGCGGCCGCGGGTCGTCCGGGCAGCACGTTGTGAACCATGACGCCATGGACGCCGACGACGGCATGCAGGAAAAAGATCAGCAGGCAGGCAAACAGGTAGTTGACGACGGGGCCCGCGGCAATGGTCAGGAAGCGCTGCCAGGCCGGGCGGTTTGGATAGGCCCGCGGATCACTGGGGTCAATGTTTTCGTCCTCGGGGTTGAGGCCGGCAATCTGCACATAGCCCCCAAGAGGAACGGCACCGACCTGGAACGTCGTCTCGCCCCGCCGCCGCTGCACGAGCGCAGGGCCGAAACCGATGGCGAAGCGATCGACCCGCATGTTGCACAGCTTGGCCACGATGTAGTGCCCCCACTCGTGGACGATGATGAGGACGCCAAGCGCAAGAACGGCGAGAAAACCGTACAGCATGTTGGAAGCCTACCTTACTGCCCCGGCGGATGCACAGGGCTATGGCAAACGGATTGAGCTTGGCGGAAACGCCCCCCGCCCACTGTGCATTCCCTGGCGACGACAGCGCAATCGCTGAGCAGCGACGGTGAAGAGGGCTAGTCTAGCGCGGCGCATCATCTTTGCGCAGTGCCCACAGCACCTTGCGATAAACCGCCTCGCTCATCACCAAGCTCGAGTGGCCGAGCGGAACGGAGATCGCATGGGCTCCCTCAAGCTGCGTCGCCGACGGTGGGCACAGCCAGTCTCGCTCGGCGGAGATGGTGAAGAACTCGACTCCGTGCGGCAGCGGACCGTCGTGAAGTTCCTGCAGAAAGTTACTGCCCGGCAAGAGCTGCCATGACGAGGCAGAGAACAGACCCATCGTCGCGACGCCAAGCAGTGCGGCCCAGGTCCCGCGAGCCGGCGTGCCGAGCATGACCATGCGGCGCACGCGGCTCTCTCCCCCGAGGTGCTTGATGTAGTAGAGGCCAATCAGGCCCCCCATCGAGTGGCCGACGATGTCGATGCGATGGACGCCGCTCTGCTTGATGATCTGCTCGACCTTGCGGTGGATGAGAAGGGCCGAGGCGCGGATGTCGCGCACATTGAGCACGCCGAGATTGAACGAGATCACCGCGAAGCCATCGCGCTGCAGGCGCTGTTCGATGACGAACATCGATCCGCGGGTGCCAAGGAATCCATGAATGAGCAGCACCGGCGGATGGCGATCCGAGATTTGATCGGGAAAACGCTTGTTCTTGATCTCGTTACCGCGCACGAGGTGACGCAGATACGAGACGGTATGCCCGCCCGAGACGAGGTCCTGGCGCAGGGGCTCGCTGTCGATTCGGCGTACTCGACGGTGGTCGGTGATCAAGCGCGTCACGCGACGCAGAATTCCCTGGCGAACCGCCCGGTGTCCGCCAGGTCGGCTCGCGCCGGGCTCATGCTCTTTAGGCCCGTCGTATTCGTGGTCGCGGTTATTGCTGCTCACAGACTTCGTCCCCCAATGAGCCATTTTCCCCGAAGGAAGGGAGGAAGGAAATCCCGAGGAAGACCAGGGAAGGGATGCCGAACCGTCGGACAGGGCCGGCGGTAATCGATCCAGCGATATGTCGGCTAGTTTTCTACGAAGCTCTTGAGGCGCTTGCTACGCGAGGGGTGACGAAGTTTGCGCAGCGCTTTGGCCTCGATCTGGCGGATGCGCTCGCGCGTGACCTCGAAGTCCTGACCGACCTCTTCGAGAGTGTGGTCAGAACGCTCACCGATGCCGAAGCGCATGCGCAGCACTTTTTCTTCGCGTGGGGTGAGCGTGGCCAAGACCTTACGCGTCTGCTCGGCCAGGTTCATCGAGATCACGGCATCGGACGGCGAGATCACGCCCTTGTCCTCGATGAAGTCGCCAAGATGGCTGTCCTCTTCTTCGCCTATCGGCGTCTCGAGCGAGATCGGCTCCTTGGCGATCTTGAGAACTTTGCGCACCTTGTCGAGCGGCAGCTCCATCTTCTCCGCGATCTCTTCCGGGGTCGGCTCGCGGCCGAGCTCCTGCACCAGGTAGCGCGAGGTGCGGATGAGCTTGTTGATGGTCTCGATCATGTGCACCGGGATGCGGATGGTGCGGGCCTGATCGGCGATGGCGCGCGTGATGGCCTGGCGAATCCACCAGGTGGCGTACGTCGAAAACTTGTAGCCGCGCTTGTACTCGAACTTGTCGACGGCCTTCATCAGGCCGATGTTGCCTTCCTGAATCAGATCCAGGAACTGCAGGCCGCGGTTGGTGTACTTCTTGGCAATCGAGACGACGAGGCGGAGGTTGGCTTCGACGAGCTCGGCTTTGGCCTTTTCGGCCATGCGCTCGCCTTCGGCAATCTCTTTGTAGGTGCGGCGCAAATCGTCGATCGAGAGCTTGGCTTCTTCTTCGACGCGCTTGATCTTCTTCTTCGACTCGATCATGCCCTGCGCGGCGTTCTCGAGTTCTTCGGAGGTGACACCGAGCTTCTTGATGATGGCCTTGGCCTTGGTGGCGTTGGCCTTCATCTCTTTCAGGGTGCGCGCCAGATCCTTCTGGGGCATCCCGACGCGGCGCTCGAATTCTTCGATCTCCGCTTCGCCTTTTTCGATGCGCATGACCAGGCTCTTGAGCTTCTGGACGACGCGATCGATCTGCTTCTTGTTGATGCGCAGCTCGGACAGCAGCTCGAACATCTCCTGCTTGTTCTCTTCGAGCTTGTCGCGCAGCTTCTTCTTGCGGGTATCGGCTACCTTGGGCCCACCAGGCACGACGACGTTGGCGTCGAGCTCTTCGAGGATCTTCTCGTTGTCGCGCTGTAGCCTTCTGACCTTGTCGATGATTTTGACGACGCGGTCGGTGTGCCATTCCTCGTCGAAGTCGGCGTCCTCGTCATCGAGGTCGCGAACGACGTCTTTGACGCGGATCTTGCCCTTCTTCAGCTTCTCACCAAGCTCGAGGATTTCCTCGACGGCAATCGCGCTGTTGAGCACGACCTGCAGTACCCGTCGCTCACCCTCTTCGATGCGCTTGGCGATCTCGACTTCGCCTTCACGGGTCAAAAGCGAGACCGAGCCCATCTTGCGCAGGTACATGCGCACCGGGTCGTTGGTCTTGCTGTACCCGCCATCGAAGTCGTCGTCCTCGTCTTCCTCTTTCTTTTCTTCTTCGTCGAGGATCTCGGGAACCTTGGGGCCAGCGGCGGTGCCCGAGTGGACTTTGACGCTGTTTGCGGAGTCGACAACCTCGATGCCTTCGTCCCCCAGCGACGAGAGCCAATCATCGATCTGATCCGATGAAACGACGTCATCTGGCATGTGGTCGTTGACGTCGTCGTAGGTCAGATAGCCCTTGGCTTTCCCCATCGAGATGAGCTGCTGTTTGCGGCGCTCGGTTTGGTCTCGGTTCATCTGCCGGGTTCCTTTGGCGTTCCTTCTGGATGGACTAGGTCTTAAGGAGCTGGGGAATCTATCACGGTCGCGGGCGCGGATGCGAGGCCGCGGATCTGTTCGCGCAATAGAATTAGCTCGCGTATTCGTTGGTTGATGGGCAATCGAGCCTCGGCGTCGCCGCTGCCGGCCAGTCTCGCGAGTCGCTGCGTGAGGTCTTTGATCTCGCGCTGGATGGCACGATCACGGATCTGGTAGCAGAGCTGCGCCAAGGTCTGTTCTGGATTTTCTGAAGGAAGAGATTTGCCCGAGAAGATGGCTGCCGCAACTTCTGCTCGTTCTTCTTCTGGGGCCAGCGCCAGCAAGCGCTCGAGGGTCACGCTCTGGCCTTGGCCTAGCTCGTCGCGCGCTTGGCGCAGCATCTCGGCCAGCACTGGATCGTCTAATGCATCCAGAACTTCCTCTTCCACGTAGGGCAAGAGCGTTGGGTGGTGCCCCAGCAGCAAGAAAAGCCGCATCGCCAGGGGGGTCCAGGTCGATGCGCCTGGTGCGGGGCGACTTGAGGCCGATGGGGGGCGCGGGCCCACCATCGCGGGCGAGGGGAGAGCCGGGGGCTGGCTGGTTGCCTCGCGGTTGGCGGCTCGCGCTCCGCGGCTGGCTTCTAGCTGTCGCCAGATGAGATCAGGGCGTACTCCCAGGGCGCTGGCGACGCGATCGACGTGTAGCTCGCGGGCCGTATCGCTGCGGACTGACAGAAGGAGCGGAGTCAGGCGTTCCAAGAGACGGGCTCGCCCTCCCGTGCTCTGGGTCTCGGCCTGGGCCAGCGCCTCGTCGACGACGTAGTCGATTGCGGGCCGCGCCGAGCGGATGGCCTTGTCCAGGCCTTCGGGGCTCTTGTGGGCAAAGGTATCGGGGTCCTCGCCATCGGGCAGGCGGGCGATGCGGACGTCGAGATTGCCCGAGGTCAGGGTCGCCATGTCACGCAGGCTGGCCTCGGTAAACAGGAAGATGTCCTTCATCGTCGCGGCTCGACCGGCGCGGTCGCCATCGAGCATAAGAACCACGTGCCCGTCTTCGCCGAGGAGGCGGGACAGCAGCTTCGCCTGCGACTCGGTAAGCGCGGTTCCCATCGGCGCGATGCAGTGATCGACTCCGCTTTGATGCAGCGCGATGACATCGAAGTTGCCTTCGACAATCACCACCTGCCGGCGCTTGCGGATGGCATCCCGAGCGGCGTGCAGGCCATAGAGATGGTCGCCTTTACGATAGAGCGGGGTCTCCGGCGAGTTGATGTACTTCGCGCCGGCCTTGTCCGGGTTGGCGGTTGGCTCGGCGCTCGGCAGGACGCGACCACCAAAGGCCACGACATCACCCAGCGTCGTTGCCGCTCGTCCCCCCATCGGCACGAGGAGCGGAAACATGATGCGATCGCGGAAGCGGTCGTAGTGCGTGGCTGAACCCGCGGGCGTGCGCCGGGGCAGAGGAGGCGGACTCTGGCCGTCGCTGCCTCGGCGAATCAGCAGGCCGGCTAGCTCGGCGAGCTCGTGCGGAACGCTCTTCTGGGCGAACAGACGCAGGAGTCCGTCCCAGGCATCGGGGGCGTAGCCCAGCCGGAAGCGCGCTGCCAGTTCGGCCGAGACGCCGCGCTTTTCGAGGTAGGCGCGTGCTCGCTCATTCTTTCCCAGCTCAGCTTCAAAGTAGCGCGTCGCCAGCTCGTTAAGCCGCAGGAGAAGCTGTCTCAGCTCGTCTTGTCGATTCCCACTGCTGCTCTCGGGACGACCGTCGTGTCCCCGCTCGCTGCGACCGGAGCCACCACCGCGACTTTCAGGGGGAGGCTCGGGGATGAGGACGCCCGCCCGACTGGCCAGGTCTTTGGCGACCTCGACGAAGCTCCGGCCGGTCAGGTCGACGAGGAAGCGGAACACATCCCCGGTCTTGTGGCAGCCGAAGCAGTAGAAGAAGCCCTTGGCGGGGCTGACCGTAAAGCTCGGCGACTTTTCAGGATGAAACGGGCACAGGCCCTGGTAGTTGGCGCCGCTGCGGCGTAAGGGCACGTGCTCGCCAATGATGGCGACGAGATCACTGCGCTCGCGGATCTCCGCGATGATGTGGTTGGGGATAAGCGCCAAGCTCTAGCCTTTAGCGTTGCTGTCGCCCGCCAAGGAGGAATGAGAGGGGAGTGGGATGCCTGAAGGCAGCTCCAAAGATCAGCGTAAGTGGGCGGTATTGTGGGCAAATTGTCGCCGGGCGTCAAATCTCCCGACGTCGGGCGCGGCGCTAGAGCGGCTAGATTGGGGGCTTGAGGCTCTGCAGGGTGGTGCGGACCGTCGTGACGATCTCTTGCCAGTTGTACAGGGCATAGATACCGAGCGCGACAACGAGGAGCGCGATCTCGCCGATGCGTCGCAGGATGACGCGACCGCGTCCTGGCTCGGGCGGGGGCATCATCGCTTGGCCCGGCTGTGGATAGGCCATCGCTTGCCCGGGCTGCGGATAGGCTTGGCTGGGGTAGCCAGCGTTTGGTGGTGGGTAGCCGGGCTGGCCGTAGGCGGTCTGCGGCGCCGCATAGCTTGGCGGCTGGGCGTAGCTCGGCGGGCTCGCCACGGCCGTCGCTGCCCCGGGAGGCGTATACGGATGCGGCGTCTGGGGAGGCGGGGTCACGGCGGTAGGTCCAGGGCTCGCGACGGTGGCGGGCTCAGCGATCGGCGTCTGACTGTCTCCGCTGAACGCCGCGATGCCGCGAATGCCGCGACAAGCGGTCCGCAGATCCTGGATGACATCGCGCATGGTCCGCGGCCGAAGCTCGGGCTGGCGGGACAGCATGCGGCGGATGACCCGCGCCAGCTGCGGCTGCACACCGAACTGCACCGGGTCGGGAGGCGTGGCCTCCATGTGCAGCATGATCCACTCGTAGGTGGTGGCAGCGCTGTAGGGACGCTGGCCGCACAGCATCTCGAACATCATTACGCCCAGGGCATAGATGTCGGCGCGACCATCGATGTCGGGACGGGCCTGCCACTGCTCCGGGGCCATGTAGGGCGCGGTGCCGATGATCATGCCGGTGCTGGTCAGCTTCTCGTCGGTCTGCAGCGGATCGCCGCGCAGCTTGGCGACCCCGAAATCGAGGACCTTGACGAACTCGGGATTGGTGGTGCGCTCGACGATGAACACGTTGTCGGGCTTGAGGTCGCGGTGGACGATCTGCAGGTTGTGGGCGGCCTGTAGGGCGCTGGCAATTTGCACGGCGATGTTGACGGTGCGCGCCGCATCCAAGCGCTTCTCGCGCTGGATCAGCTTGGTCAGCACCGCGCCGTTTAGCATTTCCATGACCTGATAGCAGGTCCCGTCGGGGGCGATGCCGCCGTCGAAGATCTGGACGATGTTTTCGTGTTCTGCGCGGCTGGCGGCCGAGGCTTCGTTTAGGAAGCGCTGCTTCATACCGCTCTGCGTCGAAAGCTCGGGCTTGAGGACTTTGATGGCGCCCTTTCGGCCCTGGATGGTGGCGTGCTCGGCCTCGTACACGGCACCGAAAGCCCCTTCGCCCAAGAGACGACTGAGGCGCCAGTTCCCCAGGGTCTGGCCGACCAGAGACTGCATCTCCATCTGGATATCGTATCAAAATCAGGCGGGTCGGCGGCAGACCACAAGGCCCAGGTATTCCCCGAGTCGCTGCTCGCGCACCTCGACGAAGCCCACCTCAGCGAGAGCCCGCAGCAGGGCCGGGGCATCCGGGCGGTCGTGCTCGGGATGATTCATCAGACGGCGCCAGAGCGGGTGATTGATGAAGGCGGCATACGACTCCTCCAAACAGAGCTGCCCCCCGGGGCGCAGCACGCGATAGGTCTCGCGCAGGGCGTGTCGCCAGTCTGGCGCGTGATGAATGACGCCAAAGCAGACCACCGCATCGTAGCCGGCGCTGGCGACGGGGATCTGCGCGATGTCGGCGCGAAAGACGTGCAGTGGCAGTCCTGCGCCCTGGGCTCGCGCCTGGGCCCGTCGGAGCTCGCGGCGATCGACGTCGAAGCCATCGACGCGCCGGGCCCCGGCCGTGCGCAGCAGCATCTGGGCTCCGGCACCGTCGCCACAGCCGGGCTCTAACACGTGCTTTCCCGATAGCTGCGCCCCGAGCTTGGCAAATGTCGATAGCGTCACCGTGCGCTGCAGCCAGCGTCGCAGCGGGTTGCGCATAAGGAAGGTCTCAAACCCCGTCATCCATCGGAACCGTCCGTCGGTATTTTAGATCGGCCGGCGGTCGACCCGCGGGGTTTCCTGCCTGTGCGAGGGACTAGCGGACGGTGGGACGAATGCGGCCGTCGTGGGCCTGGATCTCAGGGACCAGGCAGGTGACGTTCGAGTAGTCGTAGGGCCCAAGCGGCGTCACGCCCTTGATGTTGCTCCACTGCGGGTCGGTGGCCGAGCAGCGGGCGCGCGAGTCGGTGTCGGGCAGCGAGCGGATGTAGTCGGCAAGTGCGTCGCGTAGGCTGATGCCGGTGTTGAAGCGAGTGGTGTTGCGCTTGAGCACCACGAAGCCCGAACCACCGACGGAGATGAAGTCGTTCACCGCCGCCTTGTAGCTAGCAAAGCAGTCGAGCGGCTTGCAGTTCTTGCGATCGACCGAGCCATCCGGCAGGCGGCAGCCGTCGCCCATCACGATGTCGAACGAGTGCGGCCCGATCCACTGCTGGCGCTCGGCTTCGGTGGCGCGCAGGCGATCCTGGCAGCTGCGCGGCACGGTCCAGGTCGAGCGCGGTCGGCTATCGCAGGCGATGGAAAAGTACACACCCGAGACCTGCACCTGGGTGCGGCAGCCACGCTCAGAGCTGCGCTCGGCGACGAAGTCGAACATCTGCAGCATCTCGTCGCCGGACAGGAACTGGGTGGTGATGGTGTTATCGAACGGGAAGACGTTGTAGAGCTGCTCTAGCGTCAGCGGTCCGGACTCGAAGTCAGCGCGGATACCGAGCGCGTTGGTCAGGCCGAAGTCGGCTTCGACGCGTCGTCGCAGGCGCATCGCCGTCGCCACCAGGTTGCCAAGCTGCGAGTCGCCACCCCCGGGATCGTTGCGCAGCACCTTGGGACAGGTCGCGCTTCCCGTCGGACAGGGCACGACGGCGTAGACCTGGCCGAGGTTTAGGATCTGCTTCATGCGGATCTCATACGGCTCCAGCAGGCGCAGCATGTCGGGATCGGGGGGAATGCAGACGACGCGTGGGCGGGGCGGCGGACCAGCGCCTCGCCACGGGCAGGCCAGGGGCGGATTCGAGGGGTGCGGCGGATCGCAGCGGATCAGCGGATCGCAGGGATCTTCGGGATCACCGTCGCGCCACACGCGCTCCGTCACTGGGATGGCGCGATACGTATAACTCTTGACGAAGGTACGCCGCAGCCGGGGATCTACCGAGGTGGGGTCGCCCATGCGCACCACCATGTCCAGCGAGCCGACGAACTTCGCGAAGGCACCTGAGTTGACGATGATGGTGTGGCCGATGAACGTGCCGTCGGTGTCAAAGTGCGCCAGATCGACCGGCGGGTTGTACACGACGTGCAGGTGTCCGCCGAGGATGATGTCGATGCCCTCGATGTCGCCGAACATCTGCAGGTTGGTGTCCATCGATTGGGCTTCGGCGGCGTCATCAGCAATCTCGGCCGCGACCACCTGATCTTCGTCGGGGCCGGCGTGGCTTAGCAGCACCAGCAGATCGACCTGCGGGCGGAACACGCGCACCAGATCGCCCACCGCCTGCTTGGCTTCGCGGGCCCGGATGCCCAGCGAGTTATCGCCTTCGACCGAGCTATTCAGCGACGAGACATTGCCCAGCCCGATCACGCCGATGCGGATGCCCTGGACGTTGTAGATCGACACCGGCTGGATGAAGCGACCGAGCTTGGGAGCGCGTTGGTCGTCGGCATCGGCCCACTCGTAGTTGGCAGCCAGCACCGGGAAGTTGGGGCCGTTGTTCATCAGCTGCAGGCCCAGCAGCACCGCGCCCTTGTCGAACTCGTGGTTGCCCAGCGCCATGCCTTGCACGCCCAGAAGGCCCATGGCGCGCGCCTCGGTCTCGCCGTTAAAGACGTTGAACACCGGCGCACCTTGGAACATGTCACCCGAGTCGAGGTGCAGCGATCGCGGGGCCCGCTCGCGCTCGCGCTTGACCACCGTCGCCATACGGCCCAGGCCACCGACCGACGCGGTGGGGAAAGCGACGCAGTCGCTGTCCTGCTTGCAGCTGCGACCGAAGTCGGTGCTGCAGACTCCGTCGCTGCGGCAGACACCCGGCAGGGCCAAAAGACCCAGCGCGCGATCTGGCGTGTTTGGCGCGTACTGATAGGGCTGCAGTCGCGAGTGCACGTCCGAGGTGTGCACCATCACCAAGCGCACATCTTGGCCGCGCAGATCGTCAGGCTCGCGGTGATAGGTGCAGGCCGTTAAAGACAGCAGCAGGGCAGGAAGGGACAGGAGGGCACTGCAGAGACGCCGCATGGGCGGAGCGTAACGAATGATCAGGTCTGCACCAAGCGATTTTCAGACGAGCGGGGCGGCGGCTGGGGCGGCGGGCTGAGGTTCTGTGGCGCGTCGAGGTCGCTCTGATCGGGGCCGTGCAGTGCGACGCGGGCGTAGCGGGTGCCCGGTGGCGGGGCCTTACCGAGCAGCGCATGAGCGGCTTCACTTGGCTTGGCGCCTCCGTCTTGCGCCAGGCGCAGGCGGGCAATGAAGATGCGGCCGGTCTGGCCCATGCCCAGCGATGCGGCAAGCTCGGCTTCGACGGACGGCGCCAGGATCTCGGCGGCAAGCAAGTAGCGGCCGACGTCGATGTTTTTCACCTCGCGCTTTTCGCGAGAGCGGCGCTCGACGATCAGAGCCTCCGGTGGGCGCTCGCGGAAGCGGGTCAATGCATCGAGGTCGCAGTCGGACCCGGGCGGCAGGACGATGGCGAAGTCGGTGCTGGTCAAGAGCTTGGCCAAAGATGGCGCCCCCTCGGGCAGGAGGGCCACGCGATCGATAACCAGGCCTGCGGGAGCCGCTGCCGCCAGGCGGGCCGCTAGCTCGGCGGCGGACAGAGCCACGCGACCGTCGGGGTGACGATCGCTGGCCACGCTCTCAAGCCGCATATCGACGACCTCGCACAAGCTCGACACACCCAGGCCCAGCGCCGGGCCGAAGCTCATATCGGGCTTGGGATGGAAGCCGCGCGTGTAGATCATCTCGACCTGGGCGCGTCGCAGCATGCGGGCCAAGAGGCGCATGGTGTCGAGGTGCGCGATGAACGAGGCACCGCCGATCTTGCGATACAGGATGCGGTACATGTGCCCGCGCGACTGGTTGAAGGCAGCCTGCGGCTTGGTCTTGCCAGGGCCGCTTGCTTCTGGCGCAGGGGCAGGCTCGCTCGTCGGTGCGGCGGCGCTCGCTGCCCCCTCGGCCTCGACCCGCGCAGCCGGTGGGGTGCGGCGCTGTTCGTGAATCTGTCGTCGACGCTCTTCGTTCGAAAGCGGCGGCGGCGGGCGCTTGTCGGCACCGAGCTTGCGCAGCGCGACCAGCCGATCTTCGCGCATCGCTGTCAGATCGCAGGCCACGCCGCAGTCGTAGCAAACCAGCTTGCGCTCGTCGGCCAGCGCATCTTCCAGGTTGTTGTGATGCAAGAGCGATCCGTACGGCTTGCCGCAGGGCGGCGACAGCCGATCCTTCATCGCCTTGCGATACTCCGACAGCAGGAAGCCGTCCTCCAGCCCGACGTCCAGGTGATCCCAGGGCAGGCGGGCATCGACCGGCAGGGTCATGAAGTACGGCGTCGGATCGATGCCGCAGGCTTGCATGGCTGTCTCCCAGCGCTCGACGCGGAACTGGTCATCCCAGCTATCGAAGCGGGCTCCGGCTCGCCACGCTGCTTCGATGACATCGGAAAGCGGGCGATCGCCGCGCGACAGGATGCCCTCGACCCACGACTGGTGGCGATCGTGATGCCGAAACTCGATGCGCTCGCGCCGGGTAAGCTCACGCAGCAGGGTCTGCTTCTCGGCGATCTGCTCGGAGGTGTCCTGGGCGCACCACTGAAACGGCGTATGCGGCTTGGGCACATGGCTGCTCACCGACACCGTGACGTCGGCATCGGAGCGGATTTTTTTGCCCAGGCGGCGCAGCCGTCCACCGGTCTGGGCGATGCCGGCCACGTCGTCCATGGTCTCCGTCGGCAGGCCGATCATGAAGTAGCACTTCATGCGCGACCAGCCGCGCGAAAAGATGTTCTCGGCCGACTGGGTGATGTCCTCTTCGGTGACGTTCTTGTTGATGACGTCGCGCATGCGCTGCGTGCCGGCTTCCGGCGCGAAGGTCAGGCCGGTGGCGCGGACGCTGGCCATCTCGTCGAGGATCTCGGGGTTTAGGCCATAGGCGCGCAGCGAACTGACCGACAGCGAGACCTTCTCTTTTCGCAGCCGGGCCATCACCTTCTTCATGAGCGGCAAGATGCACGAGAAGTCGGCGGTCGAAAGCGACGTCAGCGAGGTCTCGTCGTAGCCGCCGTTCTTGATGCCCTGCACCACTGCTTCGACGATGGCCTCGGGATCGCGCTCGCGCACCGGGCGGTAGATCATGCCGGCTTGGCAGAAGCGGCAGCCTTCGGTGCAGCCGCGGGCGATCTCGACGCTGACCCGATCAAAGATGGCCTCGGCATAGGGCACCGGGGCGTCGGCAGGGAAGGGGAACTGGTTGAGGTCTTGCACCCAGGTACGTAGAATCGTCGAGGGGACTGCCGTGCCTTCCGGTGAGTTGCGTAGCTCGGGCAGCGGCCCGTCGACCACGACGCGCTGACTGCTGGGCTCAAAGCGCGTGGCGTAGAGCTCGGGCACGTAGATGGCCCCGCGGGCGGCAAGACGAATCAGGCGCTCACGGCGCGACAGACCCGCTCGCTTAAGCTCGGCGTAGTAAAGCAGAAGCTCGGGCAGCACCTCTTCCGCTTCGCCGAGGAGGAAGCAGTCGAAGAACGGCGCAATCGGCTCGGGATGGGTGGCGGTGGGGCCGCCGCCGATGATCAGTGGATGGTGATCGCCGCGCTCGGCTGCCCGCAGCGGGATGCCGCCCAGATCGAGCAGCGTCAGGCAGTTGGTGTAGGTCAGCTCGTACTGCAGCGACATGCCGACGACGTCGAAATCGGCAAGCGGTCGCGCCGACTCCAGCGAAAGCAGCGGCAGGCCGCGCCGGCGTAGCTCGCCCTCCATATCGACCCAGGGTGTAAACGCGCGCTCGCAGACGATGCCGGGGTGCTTGTTCAGGAGCGAGTACAGAATCTTTGTGCCGAGGTGCGACATCCCGATCTCGTAGACATCGGGAAAGGCCAGGGCCAAGCGGACCTGCGCGTCGGCCCACGGCTTGCGCACCGACTGAAACTCACCGCCGAGATAGCGCCCTGGCTTTTCGACCTGGGCGACGAAGTCAGCGTAGGGATGATCGGCGCTCAGCGCGGCCGGGTCGGTGGAGCCTGCGGCCGGGCGAGCGAGCGAGGGCAAGCGGATCGGGACAAGCGTGTCACTCATGCGCTCTTGCCGTACCGTGTCTCCGACGGGTGGTCAAGCGGGATCTGACGTTACGTCAGCCCGGCAAACCGGCGCGATAAAGCGCTTTCGCCCCGCCGCGGATGCGATTACCGTCGCGCGCTACGACCATGAAACGGAAAACCGCTTGGCCTCTGTGGCTTCTCCTCGCGGCGGGCTGCTCGTCGCTTACGGCACCCGAGCGCGCCATCGATGATCGCACGCCGCTCGCTGCCTCCTGCGAGACGCTCGACGGCTCGCGCTGTGTGCTGCCTTGGCCGTCGAACACATTTGCGCGGGCCGATAGCCACAGCCCGACCGGCCTGCGCCTAAACCTCAGCCTGTCGAGCCTGGGGGAAGCGGTGGCGACGAGCGGTGATGATGCAACGGCGCTCAATCGCGCCGATGGCTTCTCGCGCATCACGCCGGTGCTGTCGGGGTTCTCGCCGCCCGTCGATGCCGCGTCGCTGGGGCGGCCGGGCGAGGTCGCGGGCTCACCGGTGCGCCTGCTGCTGGCACAGGCCGGGGCCGCCGATTACGGCACGGTGCTGCCCATTCCAGCCACCACCACCGACGATCCGTCGCTGCCCGGTGGGGCCAGCCTGCTCATCGGTCATCCGCTGCGGCCGCTTAGGCCCGCGACCGACTATGTCGCGGTGGTGATGGACTCGCTGCGTGACGTGCATGGTGCGGCCTACGCCATCCCGCGATCGGTGCGCGTGGCGCTGGGGCTAGAGCCGGCAGGCAGTGCCGAGGAAGCGCGACTTTGGGGCTACCACGCTCCGACGCGACAGGTGCTGGCGCGGGCCGGCATCGATCCGCAGCACGTGCTGCGCGTCTCGAATTTCACGACGCGCTCGGCGGCGGATGCGACGGGCCGCCTGCTGCACATGATCGGCAAGATGCGCGAGTCGGTCGATCGCGGTCAGGTGAGCGTGGTGATCGAATCGGTGAAGCCCGCGGCGCCGCCGATCTTGGCGACGGTGATCGGGCACCTTTCGGGCGTTCCCAACTTCGTCTCGCCGGCCGGGGTCTTGGAAGCCGATGCGGCGGGTTTGCCGCGCGTGCACGGGACGACCGAGGCGCCGTTTCGCATCACGCTGCCGGCCGGCAGCGGCGACTACCGCGTGATCTTTTTTGGCCATGGCACCGGCGGCAGCCTGGACGATGACACCTTCGATGTGCAGACGGCG
The DNA here is from genome assembly GCA_937952145.1 of uncultured Myxococcales bacterium. Taxonomy (GTDB): domain Bacteria; phylum Myxococcota_A; class Polyangia; order Palsa-1104; family JAEUJZ01; genus JAEUJZ01. Next base: position 57,023 of record CALFYE010000337.1, on the reverse strand, counting down.
CAGCAGGGCGCGGCCAAGATCAGCTTCCGCTTCGATGGCTGGACGGATGCTGACTTCATCCCGACGCTGGCTGGCCTGCAGACGCTGTTCAAGGGCGCTGACCATTTCCTGGCCCTGACGCTGCAGTCGCTGGCTCGCGGGGCGGCGGTGCAGGCGGCGCTGTCCGGCGTGCTAGGCGACGCGCTGGCCGGCCCGATGCTGGGACCGGGGGCCAATCCGGCAAGTGGGCGGCGGCCGCGCCTCGATCGTCAGGCCTATGCGGGCGGATCGCTGGGCGGCACGCTGGGGCTGGTTATCGCGGCCAGCTTTCCCATCGACTATGCGGTGCTGAACGTCCCTGGGGCGGGCTGGAGCCACTTCGTGCCGGGATCGGTGATCTGGAACGTGCCGGATGCGCTGCTCGCCGGGATCTACGGATCGCTGTTCGATAGCCGGATGGCGCTGGCCATGACGCAGACGCTGTGGGACGAGATGGATGGGGCGGCGTTTGCTGACCGACCGCCGCGCTTCAGCCTGGTGCAAGAGAGCATCGGCGATCCCGTTCTGCCGAATCTGGGCAGCGAGATCCTGGCCGGCGTCGTCGGTGCGACTCAGCTAGGCGCGGCGCTGCAGCCCATCCCGGGCATCGAGCCCGCGCAGAGCCCCGTGCGTGGTAGCGCGCTGACGCAGTACCGCGTGCCCGGCTCGTTCAGCCCGTTCCAGATCCACGGCTTCGTCACCTGCCGCAATGCGGCCAGCGAGGCGGCGCAGGCGCAGATCCTGGGATTTCTCCAGAGTGCCTGGACGGGGGATCCGCAGATCTCCTTGCCCCCCGGCTGCCGCGACGGAAGCTGCGATTTTTCGACGCGCGTGAAGTCGTGTAACTAGTCGACGATCGGGGGCGTGGGCGGCTTGGGCCACAGCAGGCGGACGGGGCGGTCGGCGAGATCAATGTGCATGTAGTCGCGGTGCTCGCGCTGGATGTCGCCGCCGATCTGCATCGGCACTGGGTGCTCCATGTGGATCTCGACGGCGTCGCACAGGAAGTCGCGCAGCGACGGGCTCTGGTAGGTGCCACGCAAGACGCTGGGCAGGTGCGACAGCGCTTCCATCGCCGAGGCATCGGTGCAGCGGACGTGGAACTTGTCTTTGCGCACGTCGGCGAAGGGGAAGATGCGGACGCCGAAACCATAGCAGGGCACGGTGGCGGCGCCGGCCAGCGTGCAGGGGCCGCGATAAAGCACCGTGCCGCGCGGCATGGCGACGGGATCGACACGGCCGTCGGGGGTGATGGCGTAGGCTGGGCCACCGACGTTGACGACCTCGACGCGGGGTAGGCGCCGAATCATGAAGCGCGGCACCGAGCGCAGGCCGACGGCCAGGGTGTAGCGCAGGCCCGAGCTGATGACGCGGCCAATGCCGACGCGATCGAGGGCGCGCGTGGTTGCGGCGTAGTCGTCAAGGATCTGCGAGTCGAGGCCGGTGCCGGCAAATGGCGCGAGCTTGCCATCGACGCGTAGGAGGGGCAGGTCGCCGGTGCTGCTGTCGCTTTGGGCGGCGCGGGAAAGCTCAGTGCGCAGGCCGCGCTCGGTCGGGGCTTCGACGCCGACGTAGTAGCCGATGGCGTTGCCGGTGCCGAGCCGCAGCACGCCGACGCGGGGCAGGGGGCGCCCCTGACGCTGGCTTTCGATCAGCAGATCGTTGAGGCAGCAGACGAAGGTGCCATCGCCGCCGCCCAGAAGCACGGTGTGATAGCCGCGCTCGATGATCAGGCTGGCTAAGCGCTGGCTGTCGGCGATGCTGCTCGACAGAAAGACGTGCTCCTCGCCGTTGATTTGGGTGAGGCGGCGCAGGTTCTTGGCATTGACCGCACGGGCGTTCTTGTTAAGGACGACGGCCACGGCGTAGCGACCGGCCTGAGCGACGGAGCCTGGCTCGATTGGGTCCAGACTGCCGCGTGCGGAGAGAGGGGAGGCTGCTTCCATGGTTGGGCCAGTAAAGCAGGATCGGTGCCACCCTCCGGCTGGGCCTGATTTCGCGGGCTTGCCGTCAGAGCCGGATCCGAGGTGCGAAGCCACCCACCGCGCCGGATGCATCGTCCGGGTGGCAGCTGTGTAGTCTTCTACGCGCCCAGCCGCCGTCCGCTGGGGTTGCCGCGCGGGCCTGGGGCAGGGATTGGGAGGCTATCTGCCAAATCTACAATTCCTCCAACCGCGCGCTTGACGGTCGGGGCGGACAAGCGGTACGACCGCAGCTTCTTTCTTGGCGCTGCGACGGGGACAGGCCCTGGCGTAGCGGACCAACCAGCGAACCACACGAAAGAGAGGCAGCCGATGTTGAAGCACCTGTTTGCCAAGAGCGCACCGATCGTCCTGGGACTGTGGAGCGTGGCCGCACTGCCGCTTTCCGGCTGTGGCACCGACGAGCTGGGGACGCTGCAAGACGAGCTTCTGGCCGAGACCAAGAGCGCGCAGATCGTCCAGGCCGATCTCGACGGCTACACCAACTCGGTCAAGCTCAGCGCCTGCACCTTTGTCATCGCCGGTGGCAACGCGACCTTTACGCCGTCGAACGAGCTAGCCGGCGTGCTGTACGGTGATCCCAACGGCGCGGCGCACAAGTCGACCTTCGCGGTTCCGGTGGTGTCGACGCCGGATGTGCGGCTGGAAGTGAAGAGCTTCGCCGCTGACATGACCAAGACCGGCATCACGCTTGCGGGCAGCAATGCCACGGTGAAGCTGTCGTTTACCGGTCTACTGGCCGTCGAAGTGCAGGTGCCGGTGTTCGGCAAGCTGCCGGCCGAGCTTGAGATTCGTCCGTCGAACCTGGCGGCGGCGCTGGCCTATGACACCACCACCGAGCGGGTCAAGGTGGCCGGCGTTACCGCGACCTTCGACATCAAGACCAAGAAGTGCGGTGGTTCGGGCTGGTGCAACGGCATCGTCGACAAGCTGCTGAAGGACAACATCAAAAAGATGATCGAAGCGCCGCTGACTGACGCGCTGGGCAAAGCGCTGAACAGTGCCTCGGTGACCGACGGGCTGAATCAGGGTCTGGTCCTCATGTACAACGCCAAGGACAAGAAGCCGACGGCTTGGACGATGGTGCCGCACACGCTGTCGCTGGCTGGCGGCGCGTTCAAGTTCACCGTGCAGCGTCCGTAGCTTTAGCTTGGGGGGATAGCCGGTGGGGATAAGCCGGGGGCTTAGCGTGCGGGGGTGCCGGTCACGCCGCGCAGCATGACGGCGGTGCGGCGCAGGATGGTCTGGGTGTCGTGCAGGACCACCGGCTCGCCGCGGATGATGGCGATCTTGGCGCGCTCGACGGCAGAGCGGGCCCGGCGCACGGCATCCATGCCCATGTCGCTGGCTCCGACGGCCAGCTCAGCGCGGGGGAGCAGGCGCTGGATCTCGCTGATCAGGCGCTCGATGCTCTGCTGCGTGCGGCTCAGCTCTTCGTCGGGGCGCATCTCTAGCGTGTAGCCGCCGTTGCCTCCCCCGGGCGAGCTACTGCTGGGGCCGAGCAGCGCGCTGCTTGTGCACTGCAGCTTCTTGCTGTCCTTGGTGTCGAGGTTGGTGGCGGTGGCGGTCAGGGTGCCGCTGTCGCTGAGCTGGAAGTGAACCTCGATGTCCGCCTCGCCGCGGGGGGCGGCGCGCACGCCGTCGAGGACCAGCTCACCGAGCAGCTTGTTTTCTTCGCCGCGCTCGCTGTTGCCCTCGACGACCATGAAGCGCAGGCCGGTCTGCGAGTCGCGGGTGGTGCTGAAGACGTAGCGTTTCTCGCAGGGCGGGGTCGCACCGACGTCGAGCATGCGGAACATCACGCCCCCCGCCACGACCAGGCCCAGCGCGCGCTGCACCGTCGGTTTTTCCGGCGGTGGTACCGGCAGGGCCGGCTCCGAGACATGCACCAGGGCCGCCCCCTGCAGCGCGGCTCCCAGGGCGATGACTTCCTCCGGCGGCATGCTGAACGAGGGACTGCGACCAAACGTCTCTTGTAGCGCGGCCTGCACCCGCGGCATGCGCGTCATGCCCCCGACGAGCAACACCGTGTCGACTTCCTGAGGCTCGACTCCGGCCTCGGCCATGGCGCTGCGCGAGATCTGCAGCGTGCGATCGATTAGATCCTCGCTCAGCTCTTCCAGCTTGCTGCGCGGCAGGGCCCGCACGAGGTGCAGCGGCTCGCTCGTGCCGCTCGAAATGATGAACGGCACCTCGATGCTGACCTCGTCCAGCGACGACAGCTCGCACTTGGCTTTTTCGACGGCGTCGCGCACGCGCTGCAGGGCCGTGCGATCCTGGCGCAGGTCGATCTTGTGATCCTTGGCAAAGCCGAAGATCAGCCAGTCGAGGATGCGGCGGTCGAAGTCTTCGCCCCCCAGCACCGGGTCGCCGGCGTGAGCCTGCACTTCCAGGCTGCTGCCGCGCAGGCTGAGCAGAGTGAACTCGAAGCTGCCGCCGCCCAGGGAGTAGACAGCGATGCGCTGCGGCTTGCTCTCGCCCTGGCCAATGCCGTAGGCGATGCCGGCGGCTACCGGCTCCTGCACGATGCGCAGGACTTCCAGCCCGGTGCGCTGCACGGCCTCCCGCACTGACTGACGCTGGGCGTCGGTAAAGTGAACGGGGACGGTGACGACGGCCTTGCTGACTGTCTGGTTCAGGTACTGCTCGGCGGTGCGCTTTAGCTCGCTGACGACGGTGGTGTAGAGGTCGCCGATGGACACACTCTCGCCGCGCAACGTCGCCTGCGGCTCATCGCCGGCACCGCCGCTGATGCGGTAGCTGACCATGTCCATGACCTGGCGCACGGCGTGGCTGCTGTACTTGCGACCGATCAGTCGCTTAAGCCCAGTAGCGGTGTGCTCGGCGAAGATCACCGCCTGCCGGCGCGCCAGCGGACCAACGATGCGGCGTCCCTGTTCAGCGACCGCCACCATGACCGGAAGCAGCGTCTGCCCTTGGCTGTTGGGAATGACCATGGGCACGCCGCCTTCGACGACGGCGACGCACGCATTGGTGGTTCCGATGTCGATGCCGATGACCCGTTCGCGGTCTGGTGCAGAGCCTGTCATGGAAGATGTGCAGTGGCGCCCGCTGCCCCCGTCGTTGTCCCCAGCGGGGTATCGGTGCCCGGCCGCTGGCCGCAGCAATTCCGCGCCGGGGTTCATTTTACATGAGTTAGTCCTGGAACTGCGCGGAAGCGCGCTGGCTTTGGCCGCTCCGTGTTATGGGTCATCGAGTTCTTGGGCGAGTTCTTGGGCGAGTTCTTTTGGCGACATCATGGGCGAGATCATCGGCGACATCATTGGCGACGTGGCGGGCGACCTCGCGGACAGGGCGCGGGGTCCGGTAGGGTCCGATGCGGTGGTGAGTCTGCCCACCCGGGAAGCCCCAGATGCCGGGGCCGTGCATGTCCAGCCGGTCAGCCCACGTGGCGCGGCGCCCAGCCCAGCCCGGGCAGCGTCTGGCGAGCGGAACACGCCCGACCTAGTCGATATGCTGGCCACGCTGCGGCGGGCGGTACGGGCGGCTCAGGCGGCGCTGGGGCAGGGGGCAGGGGGGGGCACAAGTCCTACCGAGGCGACGTCTCTTGATGCCGCCGGTCGGGCCCTTGTCGAGGGGGCTTCGGCCGTGGTGGCCTTCCTCAAGCGACGGAGTGCGCGGGCCGGCGGGCTGGCGCAGCAGCGATTGCAGAACCTGATGACCGCGCTGCGTCGCTTCACCGAAGAAGCGGACGGGCTGTCCCAAAAGAGCGCCTTTGAGCAGCAGCGTCTCGTCGCTGCCGCGCTGCGCCTGTGCACCTGGGCAGAGCTTGAACTCGGGCCTGGCACGGCGCGTAGCAAGCCCAGCCTGTCGGCCGCTCCTGGAGCAAACGCCGGGCGACGCGTCGAGTCCGTCCCGGGGCCGACGCCAGCTCAAGGGAAGCCCGTCGGGGGCGCGATCGAGCGTCCAGTCGTTGCTGTCCCCACGGCTCTCATCGCGGGGGCGGCAGCCGAGCCGCTTGGCGGGGGCGAGGCCGATCCGCTGATCCGTCCTGTCCTGGGCCTGCCCGGGGTGGGCGAGCGAACCGCCGAGCGCCTGGCGACGCGCGGTCTTTTGCGTGTCCTCGACGTCTTGTATTTCTTGCCGCGGCGCTGGGAAGATCTGCGCTCGCTGCTGCCGGTGGGGGCGCTGCAGCCCGGCGTCGTGCAGTCGACGGTGGTGATCGTCGAACGCAGCCGAATCGTGCCCTCGCGTCGTCGCTTTCTCGATGTCATGGCCCGCGGGGTTGATGGCACTCCGCTGTCGCTGCGCTGGTTCTATTTCAACGGTGGCATGCTGCGCCGCATGCAGCCCGGGCAGCGGCTGCGCATCGCGGGCTCGCCACAGCCATGGAAGGGCGTGCTGCAGATCGTCCACCCCGAGGTCGATTATCTCGACACCGACGATCTGGCGACGGGCGAAGGCGGTGGCGTGGCGCCCATCGGACGGGTGCGCACCCGCTATCCCGAGATCGAAGGCGTGCCGCCGCGAACCCTAGAGCGACTCTGTCGCCATGTCTGCGAGCGCTTTTCAGACACAGTTTCCGACGGTCTGCCCGAGGCGTTGCGGCAAAAGCTAAGCCTGCCTCACCTGTCGCAGGCGCTGCGCTCGCTGCACCTTGTCGATGGCGCGGCGGGCGACGATGCGGGACCGCCCGCTGAGCTCTTGGATCAGCTGAACCAGGGCATGGCCCCGGCGCAGCGTCGCCTGATCTTCGAGGAGCTTTTCTTTCTGCAGCTAGGCCTCATCGAGCGGCGCAAAAATGTCCGCGCCGAGGTCAGCGCCCCCTGCCTCTCTGACGAGCACTCGCTGGATCCGCTGCGCAAGGTGCTGCCCTTTGTGCCCACCCGGGCGCAAGAGCGTGCGATCCGCGAGATCGCCGCCGATCTCGCTCGCCCGCTGCCGATGCAGCGTCTGGTGCACGGCGATGTCGGCAGCGGCAAGACGCTGGTCGCCTACGCGGCCTGTGAGCTGGTGATGGCGGCTGGCCGGCAAGCGGCGATCATGGCTCCGACGGAGATCCTCGCCGAGCAGCATGCGCGGACCCTGGGAGCCTGGGCGCGGGCGACGGGGCGGCGGCTGGCGCTTTTGACCGCGACGACCCCAAAAACGGCTCGCAAATCGACGCTGGCTCTGCTGCAAGCTGGCCGCTACGACGATGTCTGGGGCCAGGCCGAGCGCGGCGGCGAGCGCCTGGATCGCGAGTCGATCCTGGCCCTCTTGGCCGCTGGTTATCTGCACATCGTCGTCGGGACGCACGCGCTGATCGCCGATCGCGTCGAGTTTGCTGATCTGGGCCTGGTGGTCATCGATGAACAGCACCGCTTTGGCGTGGCTCAGCGCGCCCGCCTGCGTCGCAAGGGTCGTACGCCGCACCTCTTGGTCATGACCGCGACGCCGATTCCGCGCACGCTGGCGCTGACGCTGTACGGTGATCTCGACATCACCCAGCTCGACGAGCTGCCGCCGGGGCGTACGCCGCCGGTTACGCGGGTGCTGTCGGGGGCTGGCGGGCTGTCGCGGGCGCTCTTGGCGGTGCGACGGGCCGTCGCGGCGGAGCGGCAAGCCTACTGGGTCTGTCCGCTGATCGAGGAGAGCGAGAAGATCGACTTTCAGAGCGTGACCGCCCGCCACGCTTCACTGCAAGCCGCCCTACCTGAGCTGCGCATTGGCCTGGTGCACGGCCGGCTGCTCTCGAACGAGCGCGACGAGATCATGGATCGCTTCCGCGCTGGTGAGCTGCACGTGCTGTGCGCGACGACGGTGATCGAGGTCGGCGTCGACGTTCCCAACGCTTCGCTGATGGTGATCGAAGGCGCCGATCGCTTTGGCTTGGCGCAGCTCCATCAGCTTCGCGGTCGCATCGGTCGGGGCAGTGGGGCCAGTGCCTGCCTGCTGCTTCACGACACGCCGGCCGAGCTTCCGGCTGAGGGCACCGCCCAGACTGAGCTTTCCCGCAGCGGAGCCAGCGACGACAGCCTGCTTGGGGGCAGCCCCGCCAAGGCGAGTCGAACCCGCCGCGTTCGCCCGGCAGCCGCTGCAGCTGCAAGCTCTGAGGACTCGCCCATGCAAGCACCGGCGGGGGATGCTCCAGCGACGAGCGGGGCGGGGGGATCACAGGGGCGACTGGCGGTGCTCGCCCAGTCGAGCAACGGCTTTCATATCGCCGAGGCCGATCTGCGCATGCGCGGCCCCGGTGAGGTGCTGGGCACGCGACAGGCCGGACTGCCCCCTTTGCGCTATGCCGACCTGTTGCGAGATATTGATCTTCTGCAGATCGCTCGACGCGAGGCCGCTGCGCTCTGGCGACGCGACCCAGAGCTGGAGCTCCCCGAGCATGCTGCGACCCGGCGGCTCCTCCGCGAGCGCTGGGCCCTCGCTGAAGAGAAGCTTTCGACCTTGGAATAGAACGGCACCGCCAGATAGGGTAATTCAAGATGCAAGCAGGCAAACAGCGTGCAACCCGAGCCGTGGTGATTTCCGATATTCATCTTGCCAATGGTCAGCCGGATATGATCTCGAATCCGGCCACATTGACACAGTTTATTACCCAGCTGCCTCAGATTTTTCCTGTAGATACCGCGGCGCGAGAACAGCTTGAATTGATTATTGCCGGAGACTTTATCGATTATTTAAATATTCAAGAATACGCCGCCTGGACGCCGGACCCGGCAGTGGCCGTGCGCAAGCTGGCCGATGTCACCGATCGCTCGCAGTTCGCACCGGTCTTCGATGCCCTTGCCGAGCATGTCGCGCGCGGTCATCGCCTGACCATCCTCCTCGGAAATCACGATGTCGAACTGGCCCTGCCGCAGGTGCAGGCGGCGTTCCTTTCGCGGCTTGGGGCCTCGCCGCATGACGTGCACTACGTCATGGACGGACGCGCCTATCGCCTGGGGCGGGCGTTGATCGAACACGGCAATCGCTATGACGATGCCAATGCTAATGACTGGACCGGGTTAAGAAGTATCGTCTCTGCATTATCACGCGGGGAACATTCCTCGGTGGAATTAGAAGTCTCTGCTGGTAGTAAATTGGTAATTAAGGTCGTCAATCCTCTAAAAGATACCTATCCCTTTGTGAACCTATTGCAGCCGGTCGGTGAGCTGCTGCTGCTGCTGCTATTGGAGTTCGAACCCGCCTTGGCTTGGCAGGTCGATATGCTGGGAAGACTGCTAAATAGCAAGCGCCTGGCCGAGCGCAACCGCCTGGGGCAGCAGCCGCGCGCGACTCGCAACGTCAGCGCCGGCGGCGAGGGGGCGGGCGGCACGACGCCGAGTGTGAGCGAGCCCGATCCGGAGCTCTTGGCGCTGTTTGGCGACAGCTATCGCCAGCTTCACGGCCAGGCCAATGCCAACGTCGCGGCCGGCGATGTGCTGAGCCTGCTCGTGCGGCCGGGGCGCGATGGCCTGGCGTCGTATTTCGATCGCAACGAGCCGGTGCCGATCGAGCGGCTAAAGAAGATCCGCGCGGCGCTTAAGCGCATCATCGACAGCGATCGGACGCCCAACGTCGATGTTGCCGACGGTCCCTGCGGCGCGGCGGCGACTCGGCTGCTGACCCAGAGTCCGGAGCTACAGGCCGTCGTGATGGGCCATACCCACCTGCCGCGCTGTGCTCGCACGGGGGGCGGGATCTACCTCAACAGCGGCACCTGGATTGATCGTCTGCGCATCCCGCACACCGTTTTGGCCGATGGCGAAGAGCGGGCCCTTGAGGGCTACCTGCGCGACCTCAAAGCCGACCGCCGATCGCCGTGTCCGCCGACCTGTGTCGAGCTGCGGATCGACGGTGGCGGTGACGTGCGCGAGGTCTCGCTACACGAAGTCACGCTGAGCGGGCCGCAGATCGACCTGCACACCCTGCGGGGGGCCACGCCGTGAGCGGGCTTGCGGTCCTGGTCTATGCCGGTGGCGCGGCGCCACAGCTGGTCAGTCAGGGGACGGGCTGGCTGCTGGCGCCTGATGTGCTGGTGACGGCCTTTCACGTCGTCGGCAAGCTCGAACGGCGGCGCTTCTTTCACGAGGGTCTGCCCGAGGTCAGCTACGTCGCGGTCATCGACGAGGGGGGCCGGCGCGAGGTGGCGCTGACGCCGCTGTGCTGCGACTACTACGCCGATGTAGCGCTGCTGCGCGCGGCCACTCCGCTGCCGGGGCCGGTGCTCCGCCTGCGCGGGTCTCTCGACGGGGTGGCGGGCACGGCCTGGCGAGCGCGGGGCTATCCCCGCTTCATGGGCGGTAAGCCATTTACGCTGTCGGGACGGCTCATCGACCTGCGCGGCGACATCAGCAATAACGCGCTGCAGCTGCTGGTCGATCAGGACACGCGGGCCACCGGGGCGGGCGCCGAAGCCCCCTGGGAAGGCATGTCGGGCAGCGCCATCGTCGGTGCAGAGGGCGACGGGGCGGGCGGCGAAGGCCCGGTCCTGGGCGTGCTGACGCAAGTCACCGAGGGCGTGGCGACGAGCTGGGGGGCCGCGATGGTGGCAGTGGCGCGGCTGCAGGGGCTGCGCTCGGCCGACGATCTTCTGGCGCGCTGTCAGGCGCTGCTGGTGCGGCTGTACGCCCGACCCGAGCCGCTCCTGCAGCAGCGGCAGGACCTGGGCTGGCCGGAGGGGCCGCATACGGCAGATCGGGCGGCTGGGACGAGCAGCGTCGAGAACGTGGCCAGTCAGCTGGTGGCGCGAGCGCTGCTTGATGGCGCAAGCGGCCTGCTGTCGCTCTTGCGGGAAGTGCAGCGCGACTTTCCCTCGCAGCCGGAAGTGACCGAGCTGTCGTCGGCGATCGAGGCCCGGCTGAAGCTGCCGGCCCGTCGATCATCGCCCAGTCGGCGCGAGATCGTCGATGAGACGTTAAGTGAGCTGATCAGCTCGAAAAACTATGGCGTGGCGCTGCTTTCGCCGCTGGGCTTTGGGGCGCGTCAGCTAGCGCACGAGACGCTGCGTCGCCTCGACCGATCGGACAAGGCGCTGTTGCCGGTGCGCCTGGTGCCCGAGCGCGGCACGACGACGGACGATCACCTGTACAGCGCGCTCCTGCGCGATCTGAAGTCGGGCCTGGAAGAACAGCTGGGGACGCCGCTGCCGCCCCACTGGCGCGAACCACTGGAGCGGCGTGGCGAGGCCGAGGCGCGTCAGCGCTTCAGCGCCGCCATCGAAGATCTCCTGCGCCCGAACGGCCCGGCGGCTCGCGATCATCGCAAGCTGGTGCTGGCCATCGAAGGGCTGGCGCGCGTGCAGACCGATCAGCTGCGGGCTTGGAGTCTGCTGCTGGCTCGCTTCGCGCAGAAGGGGCTGCGGCTTCTGGTCTGGGGCGGCAAGGAGCTGTCGGATATGCGCTCGCTGGCCAGCGAGGGCTCGTCGGCGTTTCACGTCCTGCGTGGGCTGGAGATTGGCTCGCTGTCGGAAACCGAGGTGCTGGAGCTGGCCGCGACCCATGGCGTATCGCGTGAGGCCGCCGCTGCCCTGCATCGCGAGAGCGGGGGCCATCCGGCGCTGATCGACGAGCTCTTGGCCAAGTCGCTGGACGAGGTGCGGGCCGGCGACGCGGCGACGCTACGCGAGCTGATGCTGACCAGCGATCACCTGTACACCCTGCGCTCGATCGCCGAGCGCGAAGAGAGCGTGCGCGAGCGGCTGCGTGAACGGGCTCGCGACAGTGGCACGGGCCTTAAGCCCAAGCCCTCGCTCGACGCTCGGCTGTACTGGCTGGGCATCTTGCGCAAGGTGAAGGCCCGCTTCGACTGGCTGTCGCCGGTCATGCAGAGCTTCGCGGAAGAGTGGCTGTAATGGCGCGGTCGCCTCGTCCGTTGCCGACGGGTCGCCGCTATGCGTCGCTGCTGGGTCTTTCCTGGGCGCTGTGCCTGCTTTTGGGCGGAGGGTGTGGTCGCGATGAAGGGCCGCAGCTCCGTGAGTGGCGTCTCCCAGCGACGGACTCCTACCCGGTGGTGGGGCACGTCAGCGCCATCGCCGAGGGGCCCGGTGGTGAGATTTGGTTCGCTACGCAGAAAAACGGAGCCAGCCGATATGCCTCCGGACTTTGGCGTAACTTGGGCAAGACCGACGGCATCCCCGACGACGTGCTGCACAGCGTGCTGCCAGCCCGCGATGGCTCGGTGTGGTTCGGCTCTAGCCGCGGTGTGGTGCGCTGGCTGCGCGACGAACAGGGCGAGCGCGAGCACTTCACGAGCTACACCACGGGCGAGGTGGCGCTGCTGCCCAGCGACGACATTCGCCTGCTTTACCAGCGCCCGGGCGGCGATGAGACGATCTGGTTTGGCACCAGCACGCGGGGCCTGGCTTCGTACCATCCGCGGGACGGCTGGCGCGGCTACGTCATCGATCCGCAGGGGCGACGCGGTCCGCGCAGCGGCGTGATTCGCGCCATCTCGGAAGGCCCAGAGGGCAGCCTGTGGATTGGTAGCAACGACGGCATCGCAGTGCTGCGCCCCGGCGGCGGACAGGCCGAAGTCGGAGCCACCGCCGATTGGTCCGAGCTACGCCATGACGATCCGGTGCTGCGCTCGGACCGCCTGCTAGGCAACGAGATCCGCCACATCCAAGTCGGCCCCGGCGACGGCAGCATCTGGGTCGCCACCAGCTATGGGCTAAGTCGCTACGACGTCGGGCGGCGGACGTTTCAGTCGCTGCCCCCGATCGGCGTGGTCAATGCCTTGCTGCCGGTGAGCGACGCGGCTCGTCAGACGACGCGGGTGTGGATTGGATCGCTGCAGCTCAACAGCATCGCCTTTGAGCCCGAAAGCGGCGCCTGGCAGCACCAGACCCCAGGCGGCGAGTTCAGCAGTCAGCAGATCAACGCCATGGCGCGGGACCGGGACGGCACGCTGTGGTTTGGCACTAACAAGGGACTGTGGGCGCTGAGCAGCGAGCCCGCTGAGCCCACCACCGCTGCGTCGGCCGCGCCCGAAGCCAAGCCCGACGCCAAACCCGAAGCCAAGCCCGCCACACCCCCGGCTGCAGCCTCCGCTCCGGCGGGCTCGACCGAGGGATCAGCGAAGACTGGCGGAACGTGGCGGCGTATCGATAGCGAGGGAGCGCAGCCAGTAGTGCTGTCGCTGCTGCGCACGCGGAGCGGCGACCTGTGGGTCGGGACGGCAGCAGGTCTTCTTGCCTGCCCCGGGGCCTGCGAGCGCTGGAACAATCCGTCGAATGTGCAGACCCTGCGGCGCTCAGCGATCTATGCCTTGCACGAAGCCAGCGACGGCACGATCTGGATCGGCAGCGAGGCCGGCCTTTATTCCTACGAGCCGCGGCGCAGCCTACTGACGGCGCAGAACGCGACGCTGAAGCTGCCTCGGCGCAGCGCGGTGTACGACATCGCGCAGGACGGGGGCGGCGTCCTGTGGTTCGCCAGCGAGCTTGGTGTGCCCACGCTGAATCCCAAGACCGGCGAGAAGCGGGCGCTGGGTGATTCGGCGATGCGGCGTGGCGGCGTGCGGCGGATCGTCGCCGATGCGCACGGCGACCTGTATCTGACGTCTCCCGAGCGCATTCTGCGTCTGCGTCGCGGCAGCCGGAGCTATGAGCAGGATCTGACGGCGGCAAGTCAGCTCACCAGCATTCGCAGCGTGGCGGTGGCGGGCGATGGCACGGTGTGGTTCGGCGGCAGCAATGGTCTGGCCCGCTATGAGCCGGCTCGCGATTCGTTTACGACCTACTTCGCCGTCAACAACGCCAGCAGCTTGGCCGCCGAGGCCGGCATCGCCTGGCTGGGCACGAGCGATGGGGCTCTGCGCTATCGTCAAGGCGCCGCGACCTGCCAGTCTGCTTCCGAGGTAGCGGATCGGTCGCGCGATTCCTGTCAGCGCATCCCGGTCAGCGATGCTCCGATTGGGCAGCGGGGTGTGACGGCGCTGTCGGTCGCGAGCAAGGATGCGATCTGGCTGGGTACGCCGAACGGCATCCGGCGACTGCGTCGGGATCGTCTGCCGGGCACTCCGGAATCGGGGGTGGCGATGGGCAGCGGCCCGCTCCTCGCCATCGACAACGCGCCGCCAAGCACCGCCTACGCCATCGCCAGTGGCGGGGGATCGTCGTTGGGTGGGCTCGATCGCGTGCTGCAGCGCGAGCTCACGCAGGTCTTCCGCGATCGCCGCGGCGATCTGTGGCTGGCCTTCGCGCAGAGCGGCGTCGTACGGCTCGACAGCACGGGAAGCTGGACGGCACTGACCCCGGATGGGGCGGCTCCGATTGGCGCCAACCTCAACGACATCTTTGAAGATCGCGACGGCCGCTTGTGGTTCGGCAGCGACGATCGCGGCGTCAGCATCTACGACCCCAGTAGCAGCCGCTGGCAGCAGCTGACCATGCGCGAGGGCCTGCTGGACAACAAGGTCTATCAGGTGCGGCAGACCAGCGACGGTCTTCTGTGGTTAGCGACGGCCGGCGGGGTGAATCGGCTGAGCCCCGACCTGCGCGAGATCACCGCCTATCCGCTGGAGGCGCTGCGGCTGTTCGTCGGCCCGCTGCGGCTGGCGATTCACGCCAAGATGCAGCCCTGCGTGCTCGACGGCAACAATCGGCTGCTGGTGCAGTGGATTGCCAATAGCTGGCAGCCCCTGTCGCTGCCACTGCCCACCAGCCAGGGCGAAGAGATCACCGCCATCGAAAACGACGATCAGGGCGCGCTGTGGCTGGGCACACGACACAGCGGCGTCTTTCGTTTCGACGAGAGCGGCAACTGGCTGCGCGTCGAGCTGGGGGCTGACCGTGGCACCGAACCGGGCAATGAACCGACGCAGCGTGACAGTGGCAAGCGCTATGGCATCGGCGAGATCGCCAAGCTCAACTCGCTGTATCAGCAGGCCACCACTGGTCCGGAAGGAGCGTCGGAGCCGGTGGTCAGCATCCTGCGCGACGAGACGGGCGGTCTGTGGGTCTTCACCGACGACAACGACAAGCCCGGCGGCTTCCGCATCTATCGCCTGGAAGAGGGCGAGCACCTGAACCTGCACACGACGCTGGGTCCGGTGTACCGCGGTGAGCAGGCCTTCCGACCGCTGGGCATCGATGCAAGCGGCGTGCTGTGGGGGGCTTCCTCGACTTTGGCCGGGGTGCGATCGGGCAAGAGCGAGCGACGCCTGGTGCGCGCGGTTCTGCCCAGCGGATCAGCGATGCCGCAGACGGCTCGCGAGGTCGGCGCGTTCACCCAGATCCCCGGCGTGCCGAGTAAGCAGATCATCGTCTCGCCGGACGCGCTGATTCAGGTGCGCGGAACGCGTCAGCTGGTGAAGTACTTCCTGGAGGGGGGCGAGCGACCCAAGGGCGAGCCGATGGTGCAGGAGGTGCCCTATGGCACGACGATCACCGACCTGGCCCCGGGCCCGGGCGGCCGCATCTGGGTAGCGACCGACACCGGTGGGCTCTCGCTGCGCCGCGTCGAGCGCGAACAGCCGGCCGGCGATCAGCAGCTCTTCGAACAGCTTCCTTCGCCGAGCGTGACCTCGCTGGCCTTGGCGCGACTGGCCGATCCTCGTCAGCCCGAAGGCTGCACGCTGTGGGTGGCGACGACCGGCGGCGTTGCTTACGTCTCGGTGTGCTCGCTGTCGGGGACGCTGCTGAACAAAGAGTCGTGGCGCGTCCGTCGCTTCGACGCCGAGAGCGGTAGCTGTCCGCTGCCCCCCGGGCCAGTCGAGCGTCTGGCTGTGGATCGCGATCCCCGCGGCGAGGCCGGTCGGGTAGTCCTGGCCTACAACGCCCTTGATGCCAGCCGCTTTGCCAGCGAAGACAAGGCTCGGCTGCGACGGCGGACGCGCTTTTTCTACATCGACTACGACCCGGAAAAAGACAGCGCCAGCTGCCGGCCGCTGGCCACGCCAGCCGAAGAGCGCGAGCCACAGAGTCTGGGTGGAGGGGCGGCCAGCGAAGATCTCTTGCGTCGCCGTGCCGCCGAGCTTCGTCGCCGCAGCGCGGTCGATCGAGCGCAGGTGCAGGCCATGGCTTACAGCAGCAAGCAGGACGTCGGACTCTACGCTGCCACCTCGGCCGGTCTGCTGTTCAGCCCCGATATCGAGCGCCTGCCAGTCAGCATCGTCGCCGGCGAAGGACGGCTGCCGCCGATGCCGGTGTCAGCCCTGGCGATCTCGCCCGATCGCTTCAGCACGGTCTGGTTGGCGACGACGCAGCAGGGCGACACGCCGCCGTACGTGCTTGGCTATCGGCCGAACTCGCAGTGGATCTATGTGCTGACGCAAGAGCAGGGCGTACCGCTGGGCTCGACGATCGATGGCTTGGGCTTTACGCGCGACTCGCAGAATCCATCGCTTGGCATCTTGGTTGTCGCGGTCGGCAATCGCTTGGCTCGCGGGGCGGCCTTTGTCGTCGATGATGGCGTGCGCTCGGCGCAGTATCGGTTGCTGTGGCTGCTGTCGATCATCGTGCTGCCGCTGTTCATCCTGGGCATCACTGTGAGCCTGTTTACGCTGCGTCACCCGCTTGTGATCAAGCTGCGCGCCAAGCCGCAGGCGCTGATCGACGAGCTGCCGTTGGCTGCCGTGCCCGTCGCGCTGCGCCGCTTGAGCATGGCGCGCGCACTGCCCGAGGTCTTCACTCAGCTGGGCCTGCCGCGTGATCGCGAGCGGCTGATCAGCGTGCTTTCGCAAGGTGGGAGTGCTGCTTCGCTGTCGGCGCAGCACCTGCGGGCTCTGGCAGGCCTTTTGGGGATGCCGCGCGCGGCCCAGGCCGAGGTAAAGACCGTCGCGCCCGGAGTGCTGCTGCTGGCGGCTCGCCTGCGTCATCCCGAGAAGCTCTCGGCGTATCCCACCGCGCTGGTAGCGATCTCGGCTTCGGCCCGCAGCGAGGTAGAAGGCCGCGAGCTGTTCGAGCCGCTGCGCGCCGCACTGACCCAGATTGGGCACCCGGAGCCGCATCCCTTTCTGCTGCTGACGCCGCGGACTCAGGCGAGCGGCAACGCCACCGGCAGCGTTCCGGCCGATCTGCTGCAGGAGCTACCGCTGCACCTGCACTTGGGCGAGACCGAGCTTCGCGCGCTGCTGTTTGCCGCCGATCCCTCGCGTCGCCTGGCAGGCCTGCTGCATGCCCGCCGCCTCCTGACTAGCTCGCCGTATACGCACGAAGGAGACGTCAAATCGGCGACGATGTTTGTCGGACGCGAGGCACTGTTGCGCGATCTCGCGACAGCGGCTTCACCGCAGGCAATCCTTGTCGGACCTCGCCGGGTAGGCAAGACCTCGCTGCTCAAGCGCCTGGCACAGACCCTGCGCCTGAACCGACCTGAGTTCGACGTCCACTTCCTCGATCTGCTGGGCATCAAGAGCTACGAAGACGCCGCCGTGGCGCTGCAAGTGGCGATGGAAACGGCGCGGTTTGCCGCCGGGGCGGGCTCGTCATCGGGGCAGTTCTCGGTCGTGGCGCGGGCCGCAGTCGATGGTGTGCCTTCCGAGAACCCCGAGGCGCTCATCACCCAGCTGATCCGGGTGCGGCAGCAGCACACCGGACGACGGGTTGTGCTGCTCATCGATGAGGGCGATGCGCTGGTCAAGACCGACGCAGAGCGCGATTTTCCACTGCTCAACGCACTGCGGGCGCTGCAGGCCCAGGATCTGTGTGCGGTGGTCATGGCTGGCTATCTCTACCTGTACCGACAGGCGCTATCGCAGAGCTCGCCGCTTTACAACTTCGCGCGCGTACTACTGCTGGGACCGCTGGAGCAGGCCGAAGCCATCGAGCTTTCGACCAAGCCCATGGCCCTGCTCTCTGTGCGCTACGCCGACCCTGAGCTGCCGCAGCGCATTGCCCGTGACACCGGCGGCTATCCCAGCTTCGTGCAGCTGATCTGCGATCAGATGCTCAGCGAGCTGAAAGCGGATGATCTAGTGCTGCGCGAGTCGCACCTGCGCGCTGCCGAGGACAGCCAGCGGGTCTATGACCAGCTGGTGACGATGCTGAAGATGAACACGCGGCGCCTGACGCAGATCTTGGTCTATGCGCTGCTGGGACACGATCGCTTTACGGCCGCCGAGGCGCACAAGATCCTGCAGGCCACGCTGGAGCGCAGCGTGCCGTTTTCGGTACTGGAGCAGGCCCTGACTGAGCTGCGCGTCTTTAGCCTGCTCATCGCTTCAACAGCGACGGGGACCGAGGGGGCGGCGGTGACAACCTATGGCTGGGGCATTCCGCTTCTGCGGGCGATCCTGCGCGCTTCCGAG
This sequence comes from uncultured Myxococcales bacterium, assembly GCA_937952145.1. GTDB lineage: Bacteria > Myxococcota_A > Polyangia > Palsa-1104 > JAEUJZ01 > JAEUJZ01. Next base: position 38,838 of record CALFYE010000337.1, on the reverse strand, counting down.
CCGGAGTACGCGCTCGCCGGGCTGCTCGAAGAGCTGAGCGAGAGCGACTTCGCCGAGCCCCGCTGATCCCGCCATCCGAGGCGCGATGCCAGGTGCCTAACTTTGCGCCTTGCGCGCAGCCTTGCGCCGAAATTCTTCGACGAGAGGCAGCAATGATTCGCGCTCGTCTTCGAGCAGCATGGCCTGCACCGCGCGCGGCAGCAGGGGATGACGGAAGACGAACTCCTCATCCCCTGGCTGGTTGCTGTCGCGCTGGGCTTCGAGCAGCTCCGCTTCGACGAGCTGCTTTAAGCTGCGAGACAGCGCAGCCGCCGATACCTTGTGGCCAAGCAGGTGGGCAACGCCGCTGCGGACGAAGCGCTCACCGAACAGGCTGGCCGCTCGCAGCGTGCGCCGAGCCCCGTTGTCGATGCGATTCAGGCGGGCCTGCAGCATGGCCAGCACGGTCTCGGGAGCGCGATCGTTGCCCCCGGTGAGCTGTGACCGGAACAGCTCTTCTAGGAACAGCGCATTGCCCGCCGCAAAGGACAGAAGCTGCTCGCGCTCCGCAGCGCCAAGCGGGGGCACGCCTGCGCCCTTGGCCAGCTGATCCAAGAGCCGCTCTGCAGCGCGGCGGCTAAGTCCGCCCAGCCGCAGCTCGAGCACGTCGCGGCCGGCCCACAGCGATGGGAAGGCATCGCGCAGCTCGGGCCGACCGAGAGCCAAGACCATCAGCGGAGCGTCGCGTAGCTCGCGCAGCGCAGCATCAATCAAGCGCACCGTGGGCTGGTCTCCCCACTGCAGATCTTCGAGCACGATCAAGACCGGGCGCGTTGCGCACAGCTTGCGCAAGAGATCGAGCCAGGTCTCCAGCACCAGCTGCGAGTGCTCTCGCGGGTCCAGACCACCCACGGGATTGTCGGCGTCGGGCTCGTGGCCGTTCTCTTTGGCCGTCGGCTGCGGGATGCCGCAGAGCTCACAGAGGCAGAACAGCGCCTGCGCTTGATTCAGCTCAGGCGCTTCTTGCGCGAGCCAGGTGGCGAGCAGCTGCCGGCGGTCGATATGCGGGCTGGGGTTGATGCTCAGAAGCTCGCGCTCGGCAATGCCTGACAAGCGGCGCAGAGCTTGCCCGAGCAGCCCATACGACTCGCCGACGTTGAGCGGATCCCCGGCGCCAATCAAGGCCAGGAAGGGTTCGTCGCGGGTCTGCAGACGCTGCAAGAATTCGCGGCGCAGGCGTGTCTTGCCGATGCCAGGTGGGCCGATCACCAGGGCTCCACGCGCGACGCTGTCATCGCGACAGGCGGCGAACACGCCGTCCAGCATCGCTAGCTCACTGTCGCGGCCGATGCAGGCCAGCTTCTTGCCCGAGGGGGCAAAGCCGGCTTCGACCGTCCTTACTTCGTGCAAAAGTTGGGATGGCTTTCCGTCGCTGGCCTGCTTCACCGCGAAGTAGCCGCCAAGCAGATTTTCAGTCAGGCTGTCGATGAAGATCGTGGCCTGCTGACTCGTGCTGGCATCGGCTTGCTGAACCATCTCCAAGGCGGCGTCGACCGCCGAACCTTCGGGGGCGTGCTGCGTCAGAAGGCCGGTGCCGGTGCAGATGGCAAAGTGAGCCTGCGGTAGTCGAGCGTGCAGGAGGAGGGCGCAGCGGGCCGCTTGCCGGGCCAGGTCGGTGGCGCTGCTCAGGTGGGGATGCAGCAGCGTGACCAAGAGTGCGCCATCGCGCTGCACCGTCACCTCGGCGGTCAGCGATGCCAGGAGCGCCAGCAGCGAGCCATCGCTGTAGCCGGTGTCGGCAGCCACAGCGGCGGCTGTCGCCGTGCCCTGGTCGGTCATGGTCGGCTGATCGACTTCGATGATGGCGCCCGGCGAAGAGACGATGACACTGAGCAGCTGCTGATCATCAGAGGCCCCCGTCGAGACCACGCGTCGTCGGGGTGGTGGCTCGCAGGGGGGCAGGTTGAACAGCGCCGCCAGCTGCTCAAAGACCACGCCGGCGTGTGCCGGTCGTTCCTCTGGGGCGCGGGCCAGCATCTGCAGCAGCAGCTGTTCCAGTGGGGCGATGCCCTCGGGGAGATCGCTGCGTAGCTGCCTGAGGCGCGGACGACTGCCGAACAGCAGCTTGGACAGCACGGCAGCGAACTGTTCGCCGGAGAACGGTGGCTCGCCGGTCAAGCATTCGAAGAGCACACAGCCGAGCGAAAAGACATCGGCGGCGGGGCCAATGTGGCGCAGACCCTGAGCCTGCTCGGGCGACATGTATTGCGGCGTGCCCAGTACCTGCCCGGTCCGCGTGAGCCCCGTGCGATCGACGCCGCGATGAGCGATGCCGAAGTCAAGGAGCGTGACGCGCGCAATATCGCTGCCGCGCAAAAACAGGTTGGAGGGCTTGATGTCGCGGTGCACGATGCCGCGTCGGTGCGCTGTCGCCAGTGCATCGGCAGCGCCGTGCAGCACGGCCAAGCTCTCGTGCAGCGATAGTCCGCGCTCGCGCAGCAGCATTGCCAGGTCGCAGCCATCCAGCCACTCCATCGCCAGGAACAGCCGCGGATCGTGGGCCGAGACACGACCATGCGCGACGTAGCTGACAATGCCCGGATGGCGCAGCTCGGCAAGCGTCTGGGCTTCGACGATGAAGCGATCCGTGTCGTGGACTTGGCGCAGGACCTTGACGGCCACCAGCTGGCCGGTGTGCAGGTCGCGAGCGCGATAGACCGTGCCCATGCCACCGCTGCCCGCTTCATCGACGAGGACGAAGCGGTTGGCCAAGACACTGCCGATTTCACTCGAAGAGGCTGTACCCATGACCGCTATGAGCAATGCCGGATCGACGTGCGCGCCTCGGACTTGCGGACTCGACGGAGGGACGCACGGCCGCTCAGAACATCATAGCGGGATTGTCGGCGCGGACGGGGGCTGGAAGCGCTAGGAGACAGGCTGTGGCGGCATACAGATTTTGCCTAGGATGGCGGGCCCACGCGCACCCGTAACGCTGGGGAGGTTCCCTGGCGCGGCATGCAGGGCCTGCACCGTCAGCAGTGCAAAGGCCACGGCTTCCTTGTTGTCTTCGTCAATGCCGAGGGAAGAGGCGACGGTGGAGAGCGGCTGTACCGGGACCGGCGCCATGCGCTCGGCAAGGGCGCGCATCAGTGTGCGGTTGTGTGCGCCCCCTCCAGAGACCAGGACTTCGCTGACGGCGTAGGGGCGCAGACTGTCGGCGATGGCTTGCGCGGTAAAGGCGACCGCGGTGGCCAGAAGGTCGGCTGGCGGGACCTCGGGATGGCGGGCTTGCAAGCGGGCAGCGAAGGCTCGTCCATAGCGCTCGCGGCCGGTCGATTTCGGGGGGGCTTGACGCAGATAGTCGTCGTCGAGCAGCTCGGCGAGAATCGAAGGAACAACCCGTCCACGCGCCGAGAGCTGGCCATCGAGGTCGATGCGAAACGGTTGCTCGGGCGTGGCTGCGGCCGGAGCCAGGGCATCGATGAGCACGTTGCCCGGGCCATTGTCGAAGGCGAGCGTTGCGTCGGCGTCGCCGCGGAGGAGCGAGGTATTGGCAATTCCGCCGATGTTCTGCAAGGCGCGGATGGATCCGCTCTTGCGGAACAGCAGCCAGTCGCACAAAGGCACGAGCGGCGCTCCCTCGCCACCAAGGGCAACATCGGCTACGCGAAAGTCACCCAGGGTGACGATTCCGGTCCGCGCCGCCAGCACCGCCGGCTCGCCAATCTGCAGCGTCGATGGGGTAGCGGCTCGGGCGGGATCTTGCCGGCAGGCCGATGGGGGCTGATGCCACACCGTCTGGCCATGGCTGCCGATGAGATCGACTTCGGAAGGCGCAACACCAAGCTCACGCAGGAAGCGCAGGCTAAGCTCGGCGAAGTGCTCGGCCAGCCAGAACGAGCCCTCGCAGAGGGCCTGCAGGCCGGTCTCGGGGCGGAACCAGGAGTGAATACGCTCACGGACCGCGCTTGAATACTCGTAGGTGCGGGAACGAACCGACAGGACTTCCGTTGCGGGGCCGAAGCCGCGCACCGTGACCAGTGCACAGTCGAGGCCATCCACCGACGTACCCGACATCAGTCCAAGGACGTGCTTGGGATTGCGAGACAACAGACGGACTAGGGGATGCATAGACAAGGAGGGTATTGCACGGAGAGCGGGAGAGGAAATATCAGTGCCCGGCAGGTCCGGGGCGGGGGGTAATCAGCGAGACGTGCGGCCTAGTAGTCGTCGTTGCCGTCCCAGCGCCACTTCCCACGCTCGCGTTCCTCGGGACGTCCTGAGGTGCGGCGTTTCTCTTTGCGCTCTGGTTTTTCGCGACCACGGCGGCCGTTGTCGCGTGTAGGGTCGGGCATCATCGGGGGCGGTGAGAAGGGGCGGGGACCACCAAAGCTGGGCCGCGGACCTGGACCTCCGGGGCGATCGCCACCTTCACCCCCCTCGCCAGGTGGGCGAGGGCGAGGAGCCGGTCGGGGGGCGCCGGGAGCGCGCTCCTGCGCCTTTTCAACGAAGACCGTTCGGCCAGCGAGCACCTTGTTGTTCCACTCGGCGATGGCTGCATCCGCTTCGGCCTCAGTCGACATTTCGACGAAGGCAAACCCGCGCGGCCGCTGAGTCTCGCGGTCGACAGCGATGCGGACGCTTTGAACCGTGCGACCTCCCTGCGAGAACGAGTCCCGCAGCTCCTGCTCCGTGATGGAGTACGAGAGGTTGCCTACAAACAGCTTGTAACCCATTGGCTCCTTCTTTTCGGTCCTTGGTCTCTGTACGGCGGGGTGCTGGCTCGAAAGCTCGGTCCGACGCTGCGCGAAAAGTCAGCGTCGCACCGATGGATCAACGATATGTAGGATGACCAACCAAGGCAACAGTTTCTTGCCGACGCATGGTATCCCTAATGAATAGCCATCGCCGCGTCGTCGTCCGATGGCGCTAGGAGAACCTGCATGAAGTCCTCACTGCGCCTGCTTCTGACTGGCAGTCTGCTATTTGCTCCCGTCGCTGCTTCCGCTGATGGCCCGCCGGGCGAGTACGCACCGGGCTATGCTCCCACAGACTATCCACCACCGGGGGCGCCGGCTCCTCAGGACCCTAACGCCCCGTACTACGGTGACCCGAATGCGGGCTATGCACCCCCGGCGGACCCCAGCCAGGAGGGTGTGTATCAGCCGCCGCCCGAAGGCGTCTGCGTCGACGAGAACAACCAGCCATTCGACTGCTCCCAGGACGCTGACTACGCCAGCTATAACCAGCTCGACGACGGCTACGACACGGAGGCCCACCAAGACTTCCGTGACGCGCTGTCGCCCTACGGCAGCTGGGTTGGCACGGCGGAGTACGGTCAGGTCTGGGTACCCTCGACGGCCGTGGTGGGGGCGGACTTCACGCCGTACTACTCGGGCGGGCGCTGGAACTACACCGACTATGGCTGGACCTGGGTCTCGGACTACAACTGGGGCTGGGCGCCATTCCACTACGGGCGCTGGCATGTCATCGGCAACTACGGCTGGTGTTGGATTCCGGGACGAGTCTGGGGACCGGCCTGGGTGCACTGGCGGGCCGGCGGGGGGTATGTCGGCTGGGCGCCGCTGCCGCCGCGTGGCATTCGCATAGCGGCTCCGATGCTGGGGGCGCGCTGGCATTCGTGGAACTTTGTTCCACTGGGCCAGATCAACGCGCCGCGGCTAGTTCGCGTCGGGCTGCCGATGCTGCCTACGCTCTACGCGCGCACAGCGCTAGCCAGTGACTATCGGGCGATTGGCAGCACTCGCATTGTGTTTGGTCCGCCGATGCATCACTTCGCCAGCGCTTCGATCGTGATCAACCCGATGCCGCTGCGCGGTCTCCAGGTGGCTATGCCACGCTCGCACATCGTCGTGCGCCAGAGTGTGCCGCTGCACACGCGGACGTACTACGCTCCGGTGGTTCAACGCGCGCCGGCAGCGTGGCGGACGGTTCCGGGTGGGTATCGACAGCCGGCTCCCGGTGTTGGCTATGGCCGGCCAGGCTACGGCTCGCCCGGTTACGGTTCGCCGGGCTATGGCCCGCCTGGTTATCAGCGGCCGTATCAGCCTGCTCCTGGAGTGCCGCAGCCGATGCCGCACCAGCCACCGGGTTGGCAGCGCGCGCCGTATCAGGCGCCGCCGGCCCAGTCTCCGCCTTATCAGCATCCTGGGTGGGGTCGGCCGCAGGTCCCGCCGCCAGGGCAGTCGCCGCAGTATCCGCCACCGGGGCATCAGGCGCCGCCGGCCCAGTCTCCGCCGTATCAGCATCCTGGGTGGGGTCGGCCGCAGTATCCGCCACCGGGCCATCAGGCGCCGCCGGCCCAGTCTCCGCCGTATCAGCATCCCGGGTGGGGTCGGCCACAGGAACCGCCGCCGGGCCACCAGGCTCCACCGATGCATCAAACGCCGCCTGTCCGTCAGGCGCCGCCGATGCAGCCGATGCCCCCTGCTCGTGAGGCCCCGCCGATGCATCAAGCGCCACCGATGCATCAAGCGCCACCGATGCATCAAGCGCCACCGATGCATCAGGCGCCACCGATGCATCAAGCGCCACCGATGCATCAGGCGCCGCCGATGCGACAAGCTCCGGCGATGCCTAGTGCACCGCGTCCACCTTCGTCGGCTCCGCACAGTACGCATACCGGCGCCCCTGCCTTCCGCTCGCGCTAGCTGACCGACTGCTCCTTCCTCAGGGGCAGCCGTGCTCAGTGCATCTCTCTCACGTTGAGTTCTGTCCAGGGCTGGAATTTTGCGCCGCCGGTCCGGCGCGGTCGGTGGCGTCTTTTGGGCTAGCGGCAGACTGTTGGAATGGCGCGTCGCGCGGCCGCTAGCTCCTGTCGGATGCTGGCGAGTGCGCCCTGGCAGCTGGTCAGGGTACGTTGGCCTTCGGCTGGGGCGAGCGCCGGGAATTCGGCGAAGCGGGCGCAGAGGCTGGCCTTGTCGCAGACCTCTTTGACCTCGTTGGGTTCGGCGTGGACGTCGATGACCAAGCTGTCGAAGCGCTTGCTGTCAGCGTCGCCGGCCGGGTTCAGGGTGAAGAAGGCGACCTTGGGCTTGAGGATCGTCACGGTGACGATGTTCTGTCTTTCGTCGAGGTCGACCTGCATCGCGATCGGCGCATCACTCTTGAAGCTCGTCGCGCTGATGGCCCGCAGGTCAACCGGCCGGCGCTCCAGCTTGTTGTCCTTATCGACGGTGATGATTTCTTTCGGGGTGAAGCGCCAGCCAACGCGACCTTCGGCCGCCTTGGGGAGCTTTAGGGTGGCGGGCACCCACCAGCCAGCCGGCGGCAGGCGAGTGGAAATCGCCGGCGTCGGGGCAGCGGGCTTTGCTGCGGGAGCTGGAACTGCAGCGCTTGCAGCGCCATCGGCCCCCGCAGCGGGCTGCGCCGAGACGGCAAGACTGAACAGCAAGCCGAGCGCGCAAGCCGGCCGCGCGGAACTTCCAGGGACTCGCCCCTTGGGGGCTGACGCGGATGGGAAGGGAGAAATCATGCAGATGTGATCTTACCTCGCATGATAGATTTCCTCGCCATGAATCAGATGCCCAGATCGCGTCGGAGGAATCGTGTCTTGCTCGGTACGGTCGGGATGGCTGCCTGGCAATGGGCACTGCCGGTCACAACCGCCTACCTGCTTGGTACCTCCCTCCCTGCTTTCGCGCAGCTTCAGAACGGACAAATCCAAGGTGTGGTGACTAGCGATGCCGATGGCAAGCCGCTGGCTGGAGTCACCGTCATGGTCAGCGGTCCGGCGCTGCAAGAGCCGCAGACGGAAGTCACGGGCGCCGACGGACGCTATCTCATCACCCAGCTGCCGTCGGGCGATGACTATCTGGTGGCGTTCTATCTGGGCGACACCGTTGTCGAGCGGCCCGGCGTGCGCATTGCGCAGAACAAGACGCTAACCATTAGCCTGGATATGCCGCTCAAAAAGATGACCAAAGAGGTCAAGGTCATCAAAGAGCGCGCCCCCAATGTTGATACCGCCAACGCCAACTCGGGCGTCGAGATCAACGCGGACGTCCTGCGCACCACCGCCGTCCGCGGACGAACGTACGAGAGCGCGCTTCAGCTAGCCCCTGGCACCGTCGATGCGGCACGCGGTCAGGGCGGCGATGTCGGGGTGTCGATCAGCGGATCGACGGGCAACGAAAACAACTTCATCATCGACGGTCTCAATACCTCGGATCCGAACACCGGCATCATCGGCACCGAGCTGCATCAGTACTTCGTCAAAGAGATCAACGTCATCACCGGTGGCTACCAGGCCGAGTACGGGCGCGCGACCGGCGGCGTGGTTTCCATTGTGACCAAGAGCGGTAGCAACGAATTTCACGGCAGTGTCTTTGGCAGCGTTCAACCATTCCAACTGCCGGCAGCCACCGTCGGCCGTCTGGGTGAAGCGCTGGCTCTGCGTCGCCTCGAAAACTCGCTGACCTACGACTACGGCTTCGAACTTGGCGGCCCCATCGTCAAGAACCGTGTCTGGTTCTACGTGGGGTTTGCTCCGACGAGCACGCTGTATCGAAACGAGCGCGCGGTACGTCGCCGCGTGCTGGATCCAATGACCGGGCGGGCGCGGCTACTCGACGGCTATCAGTGCCCGAGCTACCTGGCCACCAGCCTGTACTGTCGCGGGGCCCGCAGCTCAGCACTAGCGACGGAAGAGCTGCCAGTCTATGGCAACAACTACGATGAGAGCAAGCAGCTGTACAACGGCATCGCCAAGCTGCAGTTCAACATCAACGCCGATCACAACATCACCATTGGCTATATCGCTGCGCCCTCGACGTTCGACGGGTATTCAGCCTTCACGCCGTTTTCCTATTCGAACGTCAGCGACTTCCGCTACTCGTCGCTCTCGAACACTCACGATGTGAACGCCCGCTACGTCGGCAAGCTGCTGGATCGCAAGCTGCAGATCGACGTGATGTACGGCTATCACTATCAGGACTACGATCAGCGACCGCAGACCGCCGACAAGCCGACCTACCTGTACTACGCGGATGCTGCCGACCCGTACTCGCTGGCCGACTTCGAGCCGATTGGCGAGTGTCAGCGCTCGGCGAGCGGATTCAATCCTTGCCCGGTGGCGATTTATCGTCGCTACGGCTTTGGTCGCTACGACCGTCAGCTCTTGCAGCGGCATCAGGTGCTGGCGGCGGCGACGGCCTATCTAAATTTCTTGGGATCGCACGCGGTCAAGGTTGGCTTTGACTTCGAACACCTGCGCTCGGACCACACGCGGACCTATAGCGGCAGCGATATCGACCCCAACGATCCCAGCACCTGGTCGGATCCGACGCGCGGCCATCGCTACTTCCAGACCTCCGACGACGGCTCGCAGCTCAAGATCTTTGCTGAGTACGGGACCCGCGACGCCAACGGTAACATCCTGCGCCTCAACAGCTTCCGAGCCGAGACCTTCACCAACAACTACTCGACCTACCTGCGCGATAGCTGGAATGTGTCGGTGGTCCCGGGCCTGGTGATCAATGCGGGCTTGCGCTGGGAAGTGCAGCAGATCTTCGGGGCTGATGGCTCGGAGCGCATCCTGATTCCCGACAACGTCGCGCCGCGTCTCGGTGCCGTCTGGGACTTTACGCGCAAGGGTTTTGGCAAGCTGTACGCCAACTATGGCCGCTTCTATCAGTCGGTGCCGCTGACCATCAACGATCGTCAGTTCAGTGGTGAAGGCATCATCACTGGGCTCGAGACCAGCGACTGTCCGCGCGGTGCGCTGCAGCCTGGAGGTCGCCTGTTGCCCTATGCTGGCCGCTTGCCCGGCGCGCCGTGCAGCGTGGCGACTTCGATCTACGATCTCAACGCCGGCACTTACGGCAACGTCATGCCCGGCCTCAAGGGCCAGTACCTCGACGAGGTCGTGGCGGGCATCAACTACGACGTGGGCTGGGATGTGGTGCTGGGCCTGGGCTACATCTACCGCGATCTCGGCAACATCATCGAAGACATGTCTGCCGACGGTGGAAACAACTACCTCATCGCCAACCCGGGCGTGCGTGCCGACCCGGCGCGTATCACCGAGCTAGAGAATGAGGTCAACCGCCTGCGTACGTCCGGCGCCAGTCAGCTTGAGGTCAGTCGCGCGCAGTCGCGGCTCGATAGCTATCGCTCGCTGGGACGACTGTTCCCGAAAGCGACGCGCACCTACCATGCGCTGGTCCTGTCGCTGAATAAGCGCCTCGCCAACCGCGTGAGCCTCATCGCCAACTACACGTTCTCGCGCACCATCGGCAACTACCCCGGTACCTACGACGCGACGACCGATGACAACTCGCCGAACTTCTCGGCGGCGTATGACTTGGTCGACGCGCAGGACAACAAGAACGGCCCCCTTCCCACCGACCGGCCACACAACTTCAAGTTCCTGGGAACGTACTCGCAGCCGTTGCCAGGCGGAGGCAAGCTCGACTTCGGTCTGACGTTCAGCATGTACTCAGGACGGCCGATCAACGTGCTCGGAGCACACCCCATCTACGGCAGCGGTAACATCTTCCTCTTGCCGCGGGGCTCGGGGGGGCGCACGCCGACCATCACGCAGTTCGATGCGCACATCGGCTATGACCAGCCGCTGCCCAAGAGCCTTAGCCTGTCGGTGTTTGTCGACGTCATCAACCTGTTCAATCAGCGCGAGGTAGCGAGCGTCGATGACGACTACACCTACTCGCTGGTGGCGCCGATTCGTGGGGGCGGGCCGCAGGATCTTCTGCGTCTTCGCACCGTCAGCGGCGAGCTAGCCGTGGTCAACAGCAACTTTGGCCAGCCGACTGCCTACCAGGCACCGCTTTACATGCGCTTTGGCGCGCGGCTGGCGTTCTGATCGGTTGGCTGGGGTGGGGGGAGCAGGCGAGGAGTGGGGCAGGGGAAGGGCGATCTTGCCCTGCAGGGCTGTCCGGCGTTTTAGCGGCGTAGCTCGGAGACCTTGTGGGCCTCCGCATCGAGCTTGAGCTTCTCGGGCAGGTGCATAAGAAACGCTTCCTTGGGCACCATGATCGTCGCTTCTTTGCGCTCGCGCTTCTGCGCCATGACCGGACGATCGGTGGCGCCGCCAGGCAGGGCAGAGGCTTGGAAGAACGTGGATAGCTCGGGGGCCACCGCCTGGCCGGGGCGATTGTTCTCAGCTTGCCGACCGAGCAGTCGCTCGACGAGCTGATCAGTTGCGCCGCGCTGGTACGAGTGCGGCTTTTGCACGTAGCGGATGCCAATCGACTCCAGCCACTTGACTGGCGGATCGCCTCCGATCAGCACGAACGCGTTCTGCACCGGCACCGGCCGCATGCGTCCATCGGCCAGCTTCAGCGTCGCACCCTGCTTGGTGAATTCCGATACGTTCGAGCCAAAGAGCACGAGGACGCGCTGCTGCTGTTCGGCGAGATCCAGATCCTGACGGTTCTTGGCCTTGACGCGGTTGAAGGCCTTGCCGCGGTAGCTGAGCAGCACCTTGTTGCGTAGCTCGGGCGTCGACAGAGCAATCGCTGCTTCAACCGCGCTATCGCCCCCACCGACGACCAGGATGGTGCGGCCAGTGTACTTGTCGGGATCATCGAGCAGCGGCTGGACGAGGTCACTGTCTTCGCCCGGCACGTTTAGGCGGCGAGGCTTACCGCGCGTGCCGATCGCCACCAGCACACGCTGAGCACGGTAATTGCCTTTGTCGGTCTTGATGACGAAGCTAGCTTGGTCGCGCTTGATGTCCTCGACGACCTCTTTCATCTTGAGGTTGAGCTCGACCTCAGACAGTAGGCGGTTCCACTCCATGATCGCCTGCTCTTTGGTCGAGTCCCAGACGGGCAGCAGGCCGACGCAGCGGACGTCGTAGGGCTCGGCCATGACCTTCTTGCCCTTGGGATAGCGGGCGATGGTCGAGGCGACGAAGGCGTCCTTTTCGATCACGACGTACGACAGCTTGCGCTGCACGCAGGACAAAGCCGCTGACAGACCTGCTGGGCCACTGCCGACGATGATCACGTCGTAGCAGGTCAGCTGCGGCGTATTCATGCCGGCCAAGGCCCCTGGGCGCAGACCCGAGCGCAGCGCGTGCTCAATGACAGCGCGACCGAGGTTGATGGCGTTCTTGACCAGCGGCTTGCCCGCGGCTTCGCCAAGCAGGTACAGGCCCGGCGTGGCATTCGATTGGTAGTAGTCATCAAGATCAGGCACCAGCAGCGGCGGCGGCTCGCTGCCTTCGTGGTGCATGACCAGGGCCGTCGTCGGGCAGACGTTGGCACACTGCTCACACTGGATGCAGTCGCCGAAGCGGGCAACCCGGCTCTTGTTCTTCTGAAGCTCCAGCACATCAGTGGGGCAGACCGTGACGCAGGCATCGCAGCCGGTGCAGCGGTCGTCGTTGATCGAGTGGATCAGCAGACGCACTTTCTTCTGCGGCCCAGTGTCCTTCTTACGGCCAGAGGTAAGGACCTTGAACAAGATGACGAGCGCCAGCGCTCCACCGGCGATGAGGGGACCAATAATGACCGGATCCATGACCCGGTAGTGTATCGCGAATTGCTAAGGGAGCGGCGGGGGAACTGGGGCGGGAGGGACCGGCTGGGGCGGGAGCTTGCAGCGGGAAGTAGGCTATTTGCCTGGGCGCTTGCCGGGCACGGGCGGGCCTTTCTTGGGACCCGCTTTTTTCAGAGGGAGATTCAGGATTTGCTCGCCGCGCTGCACCTTGAAGATGCTCTCTTTGCTGGCGCTATCCTGCACCGCTTGATCGGCGAGCTTGGCGAACTCGATGGCGCTGTGCACGTCGCGTCCGGCGATCGACAGGATGATGTCTCCTACCTGCAGACCGACGGGGGCCAACGGGCCGGCAGCATCTAGCTCGATCAGTACCGCCCCGCCGTTCGCCGGGTCAAAGCGATAGCCGAGCAGCGGGAAGAAAGAGACTGCCTGCGCTTTGCCCTGGGTCGCCGACTCGCTCTGACCGTAGTAGGCCACGAGCCGATCGAATGACTCTGGCTTGAGCTGAAGGAGCGTGCTCGCTTGATAGACCACCTCGCGCCCCGCTTTGCTGCCGCGCGCTTTCTTTTCCCAGAACTGCAGCGGGGCTGGCTGCATCAGATCGGGCGCGCCGGTGCGCAGGGCCAAGGACACCCGCTTGTGAATCTCGCCCAGCTTGTCGCGTGCCTGAGCCAGGGCCTGCTCTGCGGATTTCAGCGACGGGCTGCGCTCTTTTGACTCGGCTTCGATCTCGCGCTGCTGCTCCTTGAGGAGCGTCGCCTGCGCTTTGTTCACGTCGTTGAGCGCAGCCCCCATGGCGCTGGTGTAAAGAGTCGGAACAACCTTGGCCCACTCGGGATGCTTGGTGGTGACGACATCAGCCAGCTTCTGCGCTAGCTCGGCCTGTGCGGCAATGTCGGCTCTCTCGACGGCATCGGTGCGATCGGGGAGTGGCGGCGAGTGACCGATGAAGGCCAGCTCTTCTTTGCTGGTGTACTTGCCGTCGTGCCACGCCGGGGTCTTGGGCTGCGACGACTCAAGGACCTGCCAGTCTCCGCGCTTGCCGCTTTGGGGCACGCTGAGGATGCGATAGACGATGGCGCCAGACAGCGACAACAGCACAACGAGGATGCCGGGCAGCAGGCCCGGGATGCCCTGCAGCTTGCCGAGGAAGGTGGTTGGCGGTGGAGCACTCGTTGGGACCACGCCGGTGGCCTGGGGAGGGCGCATGCTGGCAGAGAGCTCGCCCCGCATGCTGCCAGACAGGGCCCCGGTCGCCGCCGGATTCATCGTCTGACGCAGGCCACCCATCACGCCCGAGGTTGCGCCCGTCATGCCCGGGGCTCCCGACATCGGTCCACCCGGTGGTCCGCCAGGGGCACCCGTCCAGCCCGGGTTTGAAGGCATCGCGCCAGATGGCGTGACCGGTGCCGTCGCTGGGAAGCCAGTCTGACGGGCCGCGGCTGCTCCCGCACTGGGAGGAGGCGCCGCCGTTAAACGCGAGATCGTTGCCCGCAGATCTGGCGAGACCTGCGGTGCCGGCAGCGTCTGCAGACGCGAGAACCAGCTCTCGGAGACAACGCAGGTCACTGGACCGCCGCAGATGCCGCACTTGACGCGCGGGACTCGACCAGCCCGCAGCTCCTCGCCATGCTGCACAAAATCGACCAAGCGCTGCGTCGTGGCGCGACAGCGAGCGCAGTTATACGGAATCAGCAGCGACAGGACCTGGCCCTTCGGCGTCAGGTCTTCGGGACGCCCTAGGCGCTCCAAAAACGGCGCGGGCACGGCGAGCATGTGTACCCGGTCGACTTGCTCGTCGGTGCCGGTCTTGGCCGCTAGCATCTGCATCAGCTTGCGGAACTGTGCCGTACCGACGGGATCGACGGAGAGGATGCCGCCCAGATCGAAGATCACCTCACCCTCGAGTCCATCCGCCAGCTTCTGAGCTCGCAGGTCGCTATCGAGATCACCCGAGAACTTGAGGTAGGTGGCGCGGCCTTCGATGCGTTTTTCGATCTTCAGCTTGCGCTGCCCGCCCTGGCCGTAGCTCAGGTGGACGCGCAGGAAGTTCATTACCGACGGCGGAATCTGGGCGTTGGGCTGTTGCGCGACGTAGGTGAAATAGGTCGCGGGATCCTCGTCGAAGTCCTCCGCGTTGCCGCAGGTCGGACATAGCGAAGGCGGAGCCTGGCCAGCTTTCCACAGCGGAGTCTCTTCGTCGGTGCGGAACAGCAAGCGACGCTCTTGATCGCAGGTGTCGCAGCGATAGGGCGCGTAGAACGAGACGATGAAGCCCGATCCGCCAAAGTTAGCGACCATGTTGAACTGGTCGACCACCTTGGGAGAGCACTCGACGTAGTAGATGCCGCCGAGGCGCGGCGCCATCGCGCCAATGAAATCCACCCACTGTCGGATGCCGAACGACGAGATGCGTTCGATGCCTCCGACGTCGAGGATGAGGTAACGGGCGGAGATCTTGGCGGCGAGCCCGGGCGCATCGAACTGTTCGTCGATGACACCGGACATGCGCAAGCAGGTCACGTCCCCCTCGGTCAGCCAGTCAATCAGCAGCTTCGGAGGAGGCGCCACAGCCCCAAGCACGCCGGATCGTTCGTCGTAGGTCACGGTTCGCCCATCCTCATTTAAGGGTCTCGCCGAGCAGAGGCGATAGTCAAGTCAGGGAAGATTAGCGTGCGTGCGCCACGGGCCCCATCCGTCGCTCGCCCCGCGTCCAGATCAAAGACCGCGGTCACCCGCGTCCGCTGACCTGGCTCGACATCCACCTGCATGACCTGTGCAGTGCGGTAAATCATCGACAGACCGATGCCGGCTCCTCCGGCTGAGCGGTTCACCTGACCGGCTGCCGCTCGTCGCAGGCTGCGAGCGAAGTCGCCGCGTCGCAGCCGACCAAAGCGGTCGGAGGTCTCGACGACCAAGCGTGTACCATCGGTGCCGTAGCGGAAGGTCACGCGGTCTTCGTTGTTTAGCTGGATGGGGGCCGTGCGATCGTGTGCGTAGATGGCGCGGCCCTGTGCATCAACCGGTGCGTCGTACATCGCGTTGGTCAAAAGCTCGTGGATGACTTCGCCGATGCTGTTGGCTACGCGAGACGAGACGCCGAGCTGATCGCTGCAGAGCTTGACCAGCCGCGCTTCGGCCGCATCCCGGCCCGCGACGTTGCTGATCTGGGTGCTGTAGGCTGCGGCGCCCCACAGCAAGAATCCCTGCAGTGGCAACAAGGGCTGCCCGCGCAGGTAGTTGGCGATGCCGATGAGATGCTGGTCAAAGTCGCGAGCTTGACGAGCGTTGAGCAGTGCCAAGACACCGGCTTGCTCGCAGAAGGCGGCGACGTCGATTTCGTCGGTAGACGGCGGCTGTCCCCCACCCAGCGAGGATGAAGAGGGCGGGGCTGCTGGTGGGCTGCCCATGCCGCAGTACAGCACTCCGCGACAGGTCTTCTTCGCATCCTGGCGACCGAGCACCGTGTAAATCGTCTGGGCGGATGCAACATCGGCAACCAGCAGCCAGCTCTGAATGTCTGCCGACTCAGCAATCGCCGACCACAAGACTTGGGGCGACTCCTCGTCGAAGGTCTTCGTGCTGTAGCCAGCGCTCGCGAGGACCCTGGCTAGGCGCTTGCCGGTGGCTCGGTTCTTGTCGAGGACGATGGCTCCGGCGCGTTCCTTGCCGGGCCGGTCGGCGGCTACGCCTTGCGATGCGGCCGAGCCGACAGGCGAGACAGCCGTCGGAACCCCTGAGCCTCCGGCCGTCGCTGGCCCAGCCATAGGGGGCAACGGGGGGTATGGTGCTGAGCCAGGTTGCTGTGCGTGCGGCATGCGCCCACTGCCTATCGCGTGAAGGCCATAGAATACCGCACCCTAACGCGTCGCGGCAACGATTGCGCACGGGAAAATCTACGGGTCAGTGCCGGGTGTACTCGGCTCGCGGAGCGGGTCTCTCGCCAAGTGGGCGGTGCGTTCGCGATGGGGTCGGGCCACCTGCTCGCAGCGACCTCGACGATGCGCTCGGGGGCTGGGAAATCGTGTATCCTGTCTGCTGGGCTTAAGCGCAAAGACTACTTTATCTACTTTAGTCCCCGTGCAGTGGCGGACTAGCTCGTCGCTGGCAGTCGAAGTTCTGAACTCAGCCGGCGGTGAGCATGGTGGCTCTCAGACGCAGGCGATGGATCACTTCTACGGATCAGGCGCGTAATGGAGTCTGCTCAAGACAAACTTCTCCCCGGTTCACCGACAGAGCCCGTGCTCTTCGGCAAGTATTTGCTGATGGGCCTGATTGCGCGTGGTGGCATGGCCGAGGTGTATCGAGCGCGGAGTCGCAGCTCGCCGCGCCTCTTTGCCATCAAGTGCATGCGCCCGCAGCTCGCCAAAGAGTCGCGGTTCGTCGACATGTTTCTGCGCGAGGGGCGCCTGGCGGTGCGTCTTGAGCACGACAACATCGTTCGTACCTATGAGCTGGGCCGAAACGATGGCCGCTACTTCATCGCGATGGAGTACATCGGCGGCAAGGATCTGACCCAGGTTCTGAGACGCTGCCAGGAGGCGCAGGCGCGCATTCCGGTGCCGCACGCCTGCTATATCGCCGCCAAGATGGCCGAGGGCCTGCACTACGCCCACACCCTCAACGATGCGGATGGCCGGCCGCTAGCCATCGTCAACCGCGATGTGTCGCCATCCAACGTGCGCATTGGCTACGACGGCGAGGTGAAGCTGCTCGACTTCGGCATCGCGCAGGCGATGGAGAAGTTCACGTCGGAAATCGGCATCCTCAAAGGCAAGTTCAGCTACATGTCGCCGGAGCAGATCCGCGGCATGCCGGTCGATGCCCGCACCGACGTTTTCTCGATGGGCATCATCCTGCACGAGATGCTGACCACCGAGAAGCTGTTCCGCGGTGACACCGAATTTCAGCTGATGGAGCGGGTGCGCAACGCCGAAGTGGTGCCGCCCTCGAAGTTCAATCGGCGCGTGCCGGAGGAGCTCGATCGCGTCGTCCTCAAGGCGTTGGCGCGGGATGTCGCCGATCGCTATCAGAGCGCTTCCGAACTGGCGTCCGATCTGCACACCTTCCTGCAGCCCTACCGCTTTGACCCGCGGGAGCTGACTGAGCATCTGCGTGGTCTGTTCCGCAGCGACTATGAGCGCGAGGCCGCGGAGCTTGCCGCCTGCGCGCGGGCGCTCTTGCCATCGTCGGAATCGGATGAAGCCTCGCTGGTGGTGCATGCCTCGTCGATGTCGCTCGATGGCGTCTCGATTAGCGTAGTGCAGGACGACAGTGGTCCGCACGCCATGAACCAAGAGACCACGTCGCCCGAGTCCGTGGTGCCGCACTCGGCCCCCGCGGTGATTCCTGCCTCGGTGCCGGAGCCAAAGCAGTCGGGCCCAACGCCGGCCCGGCCGGCTTCGCCCAGCAATCCTCCGCCTGAACCCGTCGAGCACACGGGCCCAACGCCGTCGAAGCCTGGCCTGTGGGCGCGGCTGCGGGGTCGCCTCAAGGGCGAGTCGATCAAATAGGCCGCGGCGCCCCGCGCAAGTACGCTAGCCTCAGCTGATAACCATCACCCGGGCATCGCCCTGTGTGCTCGGATCCAAAGGGGGATCAGAATGAGTGCGGCTCTGCTTCGTCAGCGCTTTGTCAGCGCGCTTCTGGCGAATCACGGACACATGCCAGAGGCGGAGTACCGCAAGCTTGTGACGCTGGCTCGTGAACGAGGGATGTCGCCTCGCTTGCGCGGGGTGTTGCTGCAGCCGGTCGCCTTCCTGCGCACCAGTCCCGAGCTGCGCGATCGCCGCATCGGGCTGGAAGACATCCACTTCGATGCGGGTGCACTGGCGCTCGCCGACGAGCTAGGTCGCGAGCTGGGTGTTGCCCCAGTCCTGCCCGGTCTGCCCAACGTGCGGAAGTCGTCGGTCCTGCGCGCGCAGGATCGCGAAGCCGGAGAGGCTGCGGCACATCCCCCGGCTGCTGCTCCTTCCGCTGACGAGTCGTCGGCTTCTCTGCAGGTCGCCCTGGGGCAGGCGCTTGCTTGCGGCAAGGCTCTGGGATCCCCGAAGACTTGGCAGGTTACGACGGCTGGGGCGACGGTGATCTTTCACACCGAGGCTGGCGGTCAGACCTTCCCGGCGGTGGTTTTTCAGCTGCCGCAGTGGAACGATCCCGCAGCTCGCGATCTGCTGTCGACCGAAGCGGCGAACCTGCGCTCGATCGCTGACCTGAATGAGCTTGCCGGCTGGCTTTCGGGGCTCATCGAGCGCGAGCGTGCCTACTTCCTGGCGGAGGGGGTCACCGTCCGCAGCCCCAACGAGCTCTATGGTCTGCAGCACCTGCGGCGACGCGCCTTCTTCGCTGCGCTGTCAGTGAGTTTGTCGCAGACCGCGTTTCCGGCCGGTGAGGCGGCGCTGGTGGCGGGTCTCTTGCGACGGGCTGAAGAGGATCTGATCGTGGGCCGGCGCTATCCCATGCAGACCGGGGAGCACACGAACTACTGGCCGTACTGGAACAACTACCTGGCACCGCTTCGCAAGCTGCTCGCGCAGACTCCGGTTGGCAGCGAAGCCTTCCTCCTCGTCAAGAACCGCATCGAAGACATCCTCAACCACAAGACGGTCTTTAACTGGAACCGCCATGTCGACGAACAGGACTTCGAAGTGTCGATCAGCGGTGCGCTGGTGCAGCGTCGAACCTATGGCCGTGGGCCGGGTCAGCGAGTCTCGCTGGCGTCGGGTAGTCGGCCACAGCGACCGATCTACGAGGTGCTTAACCTGGCCGTGACCGGCTTGCCCGCCGAACATCAGAGCCTGTCTGGCCTGCCGGTGGTGCGCTATCCCGACGGCAGCCTGCGCTTCGACTGGCAGGGACCGGGTGTGCTGCCTGTTCGTGTGGGGCAAGCGCTGCCGTCTGTACTCGCCAACTACCTCACTGCGCAGCGCGTTCCGCCGCCGGAGCTTGGCGTTCGCGGGCTCGTCGCTGGCGAGGAGGCGCGGGCCGGCATCCCGATGGACTGGAACCAGGACGGGAGCATCGAGCTATCGCCCATCGAGATCGGCTGGTGGGGGCACTGTCACAACGAGGCTCCGCTCAATGCTATGGGCATCAATCCGCAGCGCAGTGTCACGCTGTATCGGGCCGAGCGCGGGGACTATCTGCCGAACGAGGGCGATGGCCAGGGTGCGGGAACGAGCGATGCGGGTGAGATGGGCGCGGCGGCGCTGCAGACCTATTCGGCCGAAGAGCTGTGGGATGTCGCGGGTGCGCTGACCTCGGATCACGAGGGCGGCTTTGCCATTCCGGGCAGCCTGCGCAGCAAGACGACTCAAGTCGAAGAAACGCAGTTTGTCGGCAGTCGCAACAATGGCGGTCACTGGCTGCTGATCGAACCGAGCGGTGGCCGTCGTCGTATTCGCGTCGATGCCGAGGTCAAGCAGCTGTGGCACAAGTCGGACGCGAGCAAAAAATACGACGATCCCGCGCAGCGTTTTCGCCGCGATCTGCCCACCGAGGACGGGGCATTTGCGCCCAATCCCGACTGGGTAGCCGCCGAGGCGAGCGACGCCGATGACATCACTATCGATGCTCAGAAGCGACGTCTGCTGGCTGTCGTCAGGTACGTGACGCTCGATGATCAGGGCGAGCGCGAGCTACGCATCGAAGCCGTTGAGCTGAATCCCGAAGAAGATGCCGCGGTCAAGGTCGCCGAAGAAGTGCAGGACATCGAGGCGGGCGGCGCTGGCGGCAAGGTCGTCGAGCACTGGTACAACGCCAAGACTGGTGCCTACAGCAACATCGTCTTTCAGGTCTCGCCGGGGGCCACTCCTCGTCGAGAACTTGCGCGCAGCGAGCCGGCTCCGGCCGCCCGCGTGCTCGCGTGTCAAGAGACGGTCTACGACTCGGTCATCGAGATCCATGAATTCGTCACCTCGCGCATGGGTCTGCCCTTCGTTTTCGATACCTCGTCGGGCATGGCGGTGTGGAACTACCCCGTCAGCGAGATCGGCATCGAAAAGCTGGGGCAGGTCGAGCGAGAAGAAGACGGCAAGCGCTACGAGTACACGAGCTACAAGCTTCGCTACGTCACCATGGGCGGGCCAAGCGGGGAAGCGCGCTACATCATCAAGCGAGACCGCTGTGGCCAAGCCGAGCGTGCGCTGGCTCTTGATCCGATGCCTGACTTTGCATTCCGACAAGAACGCTGGGTCTGTGCCCCGGCCGCTAGCGACGCCGGCGGGAACCTGGCGATCAACATGCACGCGCTCAAGGCCGGCTACCTGTCGGACAAAGGCGGCAGCCGGATCGTTCCTGCGTTGTGGCAGCGTCAGGCGACTCTGCTTTACGCCGCGCTTGCCGATGATCTCGCGGCGGAGGATGGAGCGGCGTACTTGTTCGAATCGGTGACTGGTGAGCTCTATTCGTTCGCCAGTCGGGCCGCGTTCACTCAGGCCGTGCAGGCCGACACAGAGCTGCGTCGCGCTGGTCGCTAGCCTCGCCCATCGACACCCGCCGGCCGACGGTGAGACCGTCGCGGTCAGGTCAGGCCAGCGACAGACTCCGTCGCACAACTTCAAATAGGCAGCCGCAGGCGAGGACCACGAGGGCGTGGAAAATCTCGTGATAGCCAAAGACCGTTGGAAATGGGTCGGGACGCTTGCGTGCGTAGGCCAGAGCCCCGAGCGTGTAGAGCACGCCGCCAAACACATGCAGCGCAACGCCTAGCTGGCCGATCCGGTGGTACTCGGCATCGAGACCAGCGGCTCCCGCCCAGCCTAGGACGACATAAATTCCGACGTGCAGCCAGCGCGGCGCCGTCGGCCAGAACAGCGTCTGCGCAATACCGAGGGCGGCACCTACCCACAGCACGGTGCACAGAATCAGTCCGCGCAGTCCGGCGACCCCGTACAAGCAGATCGGTGTGTAGCTGCCGGCAATCAGCACAAAGATCATCGAGTGGTCGAGGTTCTTCATCCTGGCTCGGCCGAGCGGGCCCCAGGTTCGACGGTGATACAGCGCGCTGGTGCCGAGGAGGAGGAGCAGCGACAGCCCATAGACGAACGCGGCTAGCTGCGGCACGCCGGGCTTGCTGGCGGCGACCAGGGCGTACACCGCGGGGATGGCGAGGAAGAAGCACACCTGATGCACCACGCCGCGCAGGAGGGGCTTGGTCTTGGCCTTTGGCCCGGCGGTCGAGCCGAGCAGCGAATCGGAGAGGACAGGAGGCGAGGAAAAAGCGCTCACGATCGGCATCCTAGCGCGCTAGCCCGGACAATGTGCGCCTTTGCGCCGATTGTGGCTGGGCCAGTCGCCGGGTCACCGCCGGGCCGCTATGTCCGACGGGGGAGGCGGGAATGGTGACCCAGGTAGCCCGTCTCTTAGGTGGCGCTGACGGGCGGGCAAATAGCGCGGACCGCCCTTGCCGCGAGGCTTGCCTCGCCCCGCTGCGGACAGAGATAATGAGACCGATTGGCTATGACACGCTGGCTTGGTCTAGGTATCGGGTTCGCGCTGCGCGCCGTGAGCATCCTGGCGATCGTGACCTGTGGTTTTTCCCTCGATGGCCCGCTACTGGAGCCGGGTGTGGCAGACGCTGGCAAACCCGCTGCACGAAGGCCCGTAAAGCGCGGCAAGGTGTGGCGCGGCAAGCGACCTGTGGCCCGCCGAGGAGCCATCGCTGCGCTTCCCCCTCTGCGCGACGCGGGCGGCGATGGGACGTCGGTGATGCCAACCACGGCGACGGCGACTCGGCCAGGGATCGCTCCGGCCCCAGTCGTGGCGACTGGCCCGGGATCTGGGAAAAGTGCGTCACCACCTCCACCGGCGCTTGCCCCGAAGGGGCCGTCCGCCTTGGTTGGACGTAAGAAAAAAGGCCCACCCAGCGACGAAGACTTGATGGAAGACGCGCAGGCCGCCTATGTGCGCGGCGATCGCGGCAAGGCCATCGAACTGGCGCTTGTCGTGGCGGAAAAGAGCAACGAGCGCTCGCCGGCGGCCTGGAAGTTCATCGGCCTGGCGGCTTGCAGCGTGCGCTCGTATCGGCTGGCGACGCGCGCCTATCAGGGCGTAAAGACTCCCTACGACCAGCGCGCCATCGTCGATGCCTGCAAGTACAACGGGCTCTCGTACAAGGGCGATCAGTTCGTCGGAGAGTAGGGGTGTCGCCGCGCTGACGGGCTACCCAGGCGCAGCCCGCGCGCAAAGTAATCAGGTGGTGCGACAAGCTGTGGTAGCGTCGCGCCGTCATGCTGGCAGACCGCATCGCGCGAGCTCTCTACCGCACGTTTTTGTTCGGCTGTCTTCTGTGCTTGTCGTCGGGCTGTGCCGGCCGACGCTACTACGCGGACCTGCGGCTGGTGCCGGATCCACGTGCGCTGCGGGCCGCAGGCCTGCGCGAGACGCTACTGGGTGAGCTACCCGCGGCACTGACCCAGGCAGGCATCAAGCGCGTGGCGGTGATTACGCCCGAGGGAGTCCACCAAGTACTGGAGAACCGCAGTGACCCGCCGGCTCTGTCGGCGGTACCGACCGCGTCGTTGGCCGCGTTGAAGGCCGCCCTGGCCGAGGAGGCGCGCGGCGCTGAGATCGATTTGCTGCTGCCGGGGGAGCGGGGTGAGCGTGTCGCGGTATCGGCCCATGTCGAGCCGGGCGGGACCATCGTGATTACCCAAGGCCCACCGCTGCCCCCCGAGGAGCGCACGCCGCCGACGGTCGATGAGGTGCGGGCGCGCCATGGCATCGCGCCATCGGATCTGGGCGAGGTGCGCTGGTCACCGGCCTATCTGGAGGTCCTTGAGCGCGCGCTGTCGCTGCTTGGCGCCGAGGAGAAAGCCTTCGTGTCGCGCATCCTGTTTGTGCGTGAGCACAGGAGCCGCGATCCAGAGAACCAAGGGATGAGCGTGCTCGCGCTGTACACGCGAGGCGGCGGGGCGGCGCGCATCGAGCTTTACGACAACCTGACCACGACCGATCGCTACATGTTCATCGGTCAGCCGCATGCACCGCAGCCAGCGTCGGTGCGGGCCATCCTGCACGAGATTGGTCATGCGCTGGCCGATGCCTCGTACACCGCTGCGCAGCGCGACTTGCTGACCGCGGTGAGCGCCTATCAGAGCGATGAAAAGAAGCTCAGCAAATGGATCGAGTCGCGCGAAGGCGACGCACCCAGCGAAGAAGAGGTCGGCGAATTTCTCGACAAGATCCACCGCGTCGAGGTCACGACTCATCGCGTTCGCCACGTGGGTGGTGAGGGGCCAGTCATCCGCGCTTTCCGTCGCGCCCGCGGCAGCAGCAGCGGACCAACGCTGTACAGCGAGAGCGATATCGATGAAGCGTTCGCGGACAGCTTCGCTCTGTTCCGCGCTGATCCCGAAGCTCTGCGGCGGATTGACTCTGATGCGCTGGCCTGGTTTTCAAGTCAGGGCCATATGTCGGCGCTCGCACACTGAGCAGGCAGTCGGCGGATGATCGACGTCGTCATTGTCAGCTACAACACCTGCGCGCTTCTGCGTCGCTGTCTGCTGTCGCTGCAGGCTGAGCCGGCGCTGCCGCTGCGCATCTGGGTGGTCGACAACGCCTCGACTGATGGCAGTCCACAGCTTGTGCGCGATGAGTTTCCCGGCGTCCGCCTAATCGCCTCGCCGCAGAACCTTGGCTTTGCCGCGGCCAACAATCAGGCGCTGCGGCAGATCGTAAGCGTGCCTGGGGCAGCAGCGGATGCCGCAGAAGCCGTGCTGCTTCTGAATCCCGATACCGAAGTGCAGCCTGGCGCAGTCACCGGCCTGGTCGATTTTCTGCGGCGTCATCCCCAGGTTGGTGCCGTCGGTGTGCAGCTACTAAATACCGATGGCAGCCCGCAGCGATCGTACGGCTCGTTCTGGTTTGCCCACCTGCTTTCTTCGTTCGTGGCAGGCCGCTTGCGTGGTCAAGATCCGGGGCTGGCCGGGCAGTCTAGCCAGCCGCTGTTCGTTGATTGGCTGGTTGGCGCCTGCGTGCTGGTGTCGCGCGCTGCACTCGACGCTGTGGGCGAGCTAGACGAAGCCTTCTTTATCTACGGCGAAGAGATCGACTGGCAGTTTCGTTTGCAGCAAGCGGGCTATCGGGTGGCGCTCTTGCCTTGGCTGCACGTGCTGCACCATGGTGGGCAGTCGACGCAGCAGGCCAAGCTGGCGATGCGTCGCCAGGAATATCGCAGCCGCTATCTGCTCCTGGCCAAGCATCGTGGACCCGCTGCACGTGGCCTGTATCTGGCGAAAGTCAGCGCCGAGCTAGGGGGCGAATCGTTGCGTCATCTGCTGGCAGCGGCGCGTCATTGCGATGGCTCTGAAGTCAGCGCAGCCGCGCAGTCGGCGGCGCTGTGGGCCGCGCATCTTTCGCCCGCTTTTCGACGCTACAGCGGCAGCTGACTGAGGTCTTCAGCAATGGCCAGAGCCGCGGTCAGGCCCGGCGACTCGATGCCCAGCAGATGCCATACGCTCGCGGCGGGGGCGGCGTGGATGGCGAAGTCGGGGTGGGCTTGATCGCCGATGAATAGCTTGGGGCGAACACCGACATAGTCTGGGCTCAGCTCGTCTTCACGCAGGGTGGGCAGCAGGCGTCGTCCGGCAACGAAGAAGCGCTGTCGTAGCTGGTCCTGACTGTCGTCAAAAGCGTAGAGCGCAGGATCGTCGGTGCCGCAGTCCGCCATCGACCAGTCGACATCGGGGCCCAAGCGGCAGCGGCCCGAGAGATCGAGCGTCAGGTGCACCCCCAGACCACCGGCGGGATCGGGCAGGGGATAGAGCAGGGAGGAATAGCTTCCTGTGTAGCGACCCGAGAGCGCGAAGTAGCGTCCGCGACAGGGACGGATGGCGTAGCCGGCCTCCGGAGCGAAGCCGGCTGCGATGCGCGCTGCCGAAAGACCGCCGGCGTTGTACAGCCTTCGGGCGCGAATGTGGCATAGCTCACCGTTGCCGTCGCGGGCGCCAAAGCTGCAGTGCTCGTCGCTGACCGACTCGGGAGCAATGAAGGTGGTGCCGTAGCTGAAGATGGCTCCGCGGGCTTCGGCAGCGGCTTCTAGCCGCTTCATTAGGCTGTGACTGTCGACGATGCCGGTGGTTGGCGACCACAACCCAGCGATGATGCCGCTGTGCTGTAGCTGGTCGCGCAGCTTGCTGGCCGAGACCTCTTCCAGCGGAACCCCGACGCTGCGGGCGTAGTCAGCGATGCGGGCCAGCTCGGGAAGCTGGGCGCTCTCGACAGCGACGATGTGCTTGCCGCAGCGCCGGTGCTCGACGTCATAGCGCGCGCAAAACTCGTAGAGAAGTTCGCGGCCACGACGGCAAGTCTCGCCTTTGCGCGGAGTGTTCCAGTAATAAAGACCGGCGTGGATGACTTCGCTGTTGCGCGACGAGGTCTCCTGCCCGGGCTGGCGGTGTCGCTCCAGCAAGAGGACCTGGGCCTCGGGCTGTCGTCGAGTCAGGGCTTCGGCCAGAGCCAGACCGACCACCCCACCACCGATGATGGCGTGGTCGACATCGATGACGGCGCTGGCACTGCTCACGGCGAAGTCCTCTTAGCTACGCGCGGCGGGCGATGTGCCCACTGGACTATCCGGCGTGGTCCCCGAGGAAAGCTGGGCCATCTCGACCAGCGGGCCGTAGAGGCGAGCGCTCTGCTGCGGATCGTGGAAATCGACCGAGGCCTGTTTGGTCATCTCGAGGTTGCTGTAGGCCGGGGCGCGGTAGTTGCCGTAGGCCCCGCGCTGGAACGCCTGCACCATCTCCTCGATCCCCTCGCGCATCAGGGTCGCGGCGCGGTAGCCAAGGACGCGCTGGATCTTCTTGAAGCTGACGGCATAGTTGCGGCGGTCGCTGATGTCGGGCTGATTCAGGACCTCCACCGCGTGCTCAACATGCGGTGCGACGGTCTCTTGCACGGTATTGGCCAGCTGACCCAGGGTCATGTTCAGGCGCTCGTCACCGACGTTGAAGATCTGCCCCGTGGTCTTTTCAGGACTGGCCTTGAGCACCGCCACCACGGCACGGGCAAGATCGCGCACGTGGATAAACGGCCGCCACTGCTGCTCGCCCTTGAGCGTGATTTTGCCGTCGGTCATTGCCTGCGCAGTAAACAGGTTGGCGACCAGGTCAAAGCGGGGGCGGCGCGAGTGACCAAAGACGGTCGCGAAGCGCAGGATGGTCGGCAGGAAGGTGTCACTCTGCGAGAGCAGGAGCTCGCGCTCGCTGTCGATCTTTGTACGGGCGTACAGCGACACCGGGTTTAGGTCGGAGGTCTCGTTCACTTCCTTGTCGGTGCTGCCATAGACCGAACAGCTCGACGCGAAGATGAAGCGGCTGACCCCCATCGAGGTCGCGACTTCCTTGACCATGCGCGTGGTGATGACGTTGGTGTGACGAGTGAACGACTCATCGACGGCGCAGGCCGGATCGCCCACCAGACCCGCGAGGTGGATGACTGCCGAGGCACCCGACATCGCCTCGACGAGCTTCACGATGTCGGTCGCGTCGCCATCGATCAGCTCGAAGCGCGGGTTCGAAAAGAAGTCCGAAAGCGGCCCCCGTCCGTACAGCAGGCGGTCCAGGACGCGCACCGAGTAGTCAGCCGCGAGAAGCTGCTCAATCACGTGGGTCCCGATGTAACCCGCGCCACCAACCACCAGCACCGGCCCGCGTCCCCGAATCGCGGAGCCGAAGAAGTCTGTCGAGACTCGCTTGTTTAGGTTCAAAAACAGGCGCGGCAGGCAGAGCGGGCTCCACACCAGGACGGGAAATAGCAAGACGGGCAGCCACTCACCTTGGCTGGGGGAAGCCGCCAGCATCGCTCCGGTGGTCGCCGCAATCGCGAGGCTCAGTCGCACGGCCTTGGCGCGACCGGATGCGGTCTTCTGGTGGGTGTAGATGCCGAGAAGCCAGTTCGAAAGCAGAAGCAGCGGCAGCGAAAGCAGCAGCGAAAGCGCAAGCTGCCCCGTGGCCCACTTACCAAACAGCAGAGCGACGAGGCTGGCGAGCAACGTCGCGAGGCCGTCGTAGGCGAGGCGGCTCTGGTTCGGGGATAGTCGCAGCGAGGTTTCCGTCATGGGAGCTCCCAGGGGACCGGGCCAACTCAGCGGGGCGGTCGGTAGAGCAATTGATCGAGGGGGAGAGTTACGTCGAGGCCAGGAGCGGCTGCACGAACGCCTGCAGAGCGGCTCCAGACAGGGTCGGGCAGTCGGCGAGAGCGAGTCCGTGGCTAGGCAGGCTTGGGTGGGGTGCCGTCGCGGCATGTCGTCCGAGGTTATCGAGCATCACGACCTGTCCCGTGGAGTCCGCGGGGAAGCTGCGCGCCAGGCTCAGCTCTTCCGCCATGATGAGCGTCGCCGATTCCTTTTCACCCTGGTACATCGCGGAGTCGAGGACTTGCACTGCACCGACGGGGGCGCCGCTTTGACTGAGCAGGCTCCGCATGGCCTCGGCGAGCTCCGCGATGCGCACGACTTGCGGACGCAGCACCAGCACCTCACCGCCTTGGGCGCAGGCCAGCCCTTGTGAAAGAGCCTGCAGCACCTGCGCTTGGGTGACGAAGCCACGGCTGGTCGCCGCGCCATTTACCGTCGCTGTTTTTTCCGCACGCAGCAGATCGCGGAAGATGTGGAACACCGAACCAGTGCTGTCCATGACGTTTGAATAGCGCAGACAGAATGCGCGCTGTTCCGGACGACTCAGACGCGCGGCTTCGACCACCATGCGCTCGCCGAGGTACTTCTGGGCGCCGTAGGCCGAGGACGAATAGGGCGACTTGTCCGTCGAGAGAAACACCAAGGCGCGGCAGTCGCTCTGCAGAAATGCGCTCACCACATGGGCGGTGCCAAGGACGTTGACCCGCGTGCTGGCGAGGACGTTCTGCTCGCACTCGCCCACGTGCTTCATCGCGGCGGCGTGCACCACGCAGTCGGCATCGCGCATCCAGAGGCGCAGTGTATCCGGATCACAGATATCGCCGATGGCGAGTCGCAGCAGAGCGCGCAGCGCCGGATCGGAAGCCGCTTCGCGTCGCAGCGCCGCATGCTTCATCTCGTCGCGTGAGACGACCGTGACCTGCTTGACCCCGGTCTGCGCCGCCATACGCAGGAAGGCCCGACCGAAGGCACCGGCACCGCCGGTCAGCAGCACGCGCTTGCCAGAGAGCCAACCGCTCATCGCTGCGCCTCTTTCGTGCAGATGACGAGGCCAAGTCGGAAGGAGTCACTCTGGTCAGCATGCAGGGGTGCACGACAGCGCGGACACAGCGTTCGTTTCATATGCGTCTCGTACCAGGTAAGCGAAGCGTTCTAGGCGATAGGCGCCCCCGACGTGGTGACCGGAAGCGGCGCTGGCTATACCAAAAACCCGCGCCCGCAAGCAAGAGGCGGCCAGCCGACTGCCGCGCAGCGCATTGCAATCGTCGCGCGACGCGGGGTATAAGCCCGCCGATGTCACCTTCGTCCTCGTCTGATTCGACGGGCCGTTTGGCCGTGATCATTCCGATGTTCAACGAACAAGGGCATGCCGAGCGCTGTGTGCGCGCCGTCTGCGCTGTGCTGCGCGACAAGCTGCCGGGGGGCCGACTGTTCGTGGTCAACGACGGCAGTCGCGACGAAACTCCGGCCATCTTGCGTCGCCTGAGCGAGGAGAATCTGCCGCTTACGTTTGTCGATCAGGCCCAGAACGGCGGCTACGGCGCGGCGCTCTTGGCGGGGGCACGGCGGGCCTACCAGGACGGCTTCGAGTTCGGCCTGTTTATGGACTCCGATCTGACGAACGATCCCGCGCTGATCCCGCGCTTTGCCGAGCTTCTGGCCGGGGATCAGTACGACTTGGTGAAGGCTTCGCGCTATGTGCCGGGCGGCGGGATGCGCGGCGTGCCCTGGCAGCGGCAGGCGGTGACCATCGTCGGCAACAAGATCGCTTCCCGGTTGTTCGGCCTGGGGCTGCGCGACTGCACCAACGGCTTCCGCGCCGTGCGGCTGTCGATGATTGTCGATGCCCAGTTTCACGAGCGCGGTTTTCCGCAGATCGTCGAAGAGCTCCTGTATCTCAAACAGAAGGGGGCGCGCGTCGCTGAGCTGCCCTACATCCTCTCGGCGCGGCAGGCCGGCGAAGGCGAGTCCAAGTTCAACTACCGGCCACAGATGTTCGCGGCGTATCTGAAGTACGCCGTGCGTGCGGCCCTGCACGATCGCGGGCTGCACATCTCGTAGTCAGGCTGGTATCGGCGCCACGCAGCAGCCTTCTCGTTCCCTCACCTCTCCCCGTTCCCCCTTTCGTCACGAGCCTGTCATGTCGAAAAAAGTGAGCTCCAAGTCCCGACCCAGTGCTGACCCTGCCAAGCTGGCGGCGCGCCATACCGCGGCTGCGCTCGAACCGCCGAGCCGGGGCAAAAAAATGTCAGCGACCGCGGGGGTCGAGCCGGGCTCTCAGACCATCGAGCACCAGGCCGCTTTTTCTGACGCGACACACGGGCCCGAAGGCGGGCATATCTACCACCGCAGCTTCGATCCGCAGGGACAGACCTCGCTGGCCAAGGTGGCGCGGCTCATTCGGCCTGGCGCAACCGTCTTGGACCTGGGGCCGGGACCGGGGACGCTGGGGCGGCACTTGCAGCAGGTACTAGGCTGCACCGTCGATGGCGTCGAGCTTATGGCCGAGCAGGTCGAGATCGCTGCGCCGTACTATCGCAAGCTGATCTGCGCCGATCTGTCGAGCGTGTCGTTAGCGACGCACTTCGCAGCGGGCAGCTACGACTACATCGTCTGCGCCGATGTGCTGGAACACCTGGCCGAGCCTGGGCGGGTCCTAGATCAGCTCGCGGCTCTGCTGCATCCCGATGGCAAGCTGCTGATCTCGATCCCCAACATCGCCTATGTCGGTTTTTTTAGCGACCTTTTGACCGGCGACTTCGCCTATCGCGTCGAGGGCCTGCTTGATTCCACGCATCTGCGCTTCTTTACCCGGCGCAGCCTGCATGAGTTTCTGCGCAAGTTTGGCTTTGCGGCGCAGGCCGTCGATACCGTGGTCGTGCCGCTGGCCGAGAGTGAGTTTGCACCGCAGCGTCTGGCCACGCTGCCACCCGCAGTCAGTGATTTCCTGTTGGCCCTGCCTGACTCGGCCGTCTATCAGTTCATCGTCGAAGCGGTGCCGGCAGCGCGGAGCGCGGTCGGGTCCGACGAGGTTCCCGGGGATGCTCGTCGTCCCAGTGCGGCCGAGCTGACGCCGCTGGCCGTTCGCCTGTATTACGCCGCGGCGGGCGAGGCCTTCAGCGAAGCCAGGAGCTCACATGCCGACGCGCAAGCCGCGCATGCGCGAACGGTCTTCCGACTGCCGCTGCCCAATCCGCAGCCGGACCGCCCGCTTGCTCAGCTGCGCTTTGACCCCGCCGATCGGCCCGGCTTCATGCTGCTGCACAGCCTTAAGCTGGTCGATGCGGGGGGGCAGCCGCTATGGGCCTGGAACGGTGCACGCGTGACGCTGGCAGCGATGCCGCAGCAGGATCTGATCTTGGGTGAGCCGCTGCTCGATGGCGCGCTGCCGCTCTTTGCTACCGGGATCGACTCGGCGATTACGCTGGATGTGCCGCTGCCAGTCTTGCAAGGGTGCTCCGCGGGCTGCCAGTTGGTCGCCGAGCTGACGCGACCCGGCATGACCGACTACTGGAGCTTGGTCGCACGCCTGATGAACACCCAGCATCAGCAGGCGGCCGAGTCGCGGCAGTTTCTCCAGCTACAGTTTCAACAGCGCGCAGAGCTGCACCAGGTCCGCAAGCGCCTATCGCAGATTGAGCACTCGCCGGCCTTCAAGCTGGTGCGTCCCCTGATTCAGCTCGATGCTGCGGGCGAGCAGCCGGGCGGTCGCATGGGTGCGCTGGCCGAGGGAGTCAGCGAGCTAGCTGGACGTCTGCGCGAGCGCCGTCGGGCCAGGAAGGACGCCACGCGGACGCCCTCCGTCGATGTCGTGGTGCCGGTGTACCGCGGCTTGGATGAGACGCGTCGCTGCATCGAGAGCGTGTTGCGTTATCCCCAGGCCACGCCCTATCGGCTGCTGGTCCTAAACGACGGCAGCCCAGAGCCTGAGCTGTCAGCATGGCTTGTCGCGGAAGCGGAGCGCGGGCGCTTCACCCTGCTTCACAACGAGCAAAACCTGGGCTTTGTCGCGACGGTCAATCGCGGCATGGAGCAGTCGGAAACCAGCGATGTCGTGCTGCTGAACAGCGATACCGAGGTGGCGCACAACTGGCTGGATCGCCTGGTCAACGCCGCCTACCGCGCCGACAACATCGCGACGGTGACACCGTTTTCCAACAACGCGACGATCTGTTCCTACCCGCGGTTTTGCGAGGACAATCGCTTGCCCGAAGGCTACGACGTGGCCAGCCTGGACAGCGAGTTTTCCGCTGCCCACCCCGGCGTTATCGTGGACATCCCGACAGGCGTCGGCTTCTGCATGTACATCCGCCGCGCCGCGCTGTCCGAGGTCGGTCTGTTCTCCGTTGAGCGCTTCGGCAAGGGCTATGGCGAAGAGAACGACTTCTGTTTCCGCGCCCGCAACCAGGGCTGGCGCAACGTGCTGTCGGCCGACACCTTCGTCTATCACAGCGGCGGCGTTAGCTTCGCCGATACCCAGAACCCGCGCAAAGCCCAGGCGCTGCAGACGCTGCGCACGCTCTATCCCGACTATGAGTCCGTCGTTCATCGCCACATCCTGCAAGACCCGGCTCGCGCTCTGCGGGCCGCGATCGAGACACGCCGCTTGCAGAAGGACCCGCGGCCGGTTGTGCTGTCAATCAGTCACTCGCTGGGCGGCGGCACCCATAAGCACGTCCTTGAGCTAGCGCAGCACTTAACGACGCAGGCGACGTTCCTGACCCTATTGCCCAAGAGCGATGGGCGCGTGGTGCTGCGCTGGCTGCAAGAGGGCAGCAGTCTGGAGCTCTATTTCCAGCTCGATCGCGAGTACGGCGCGCTCTTGGACTGGCTGCGCATGGTTGGTTTGTCGCGCGTGCATATTCACCACACGCTTGGTGTGCCGCCCGTGCTGTGGGGGCTGGCGCGCGATCTGCAAGTGCCGCTCGACTTTACGGCGCATGACTTCTATTCGTTCTGCCCGCAGGTGTCGCTGACGGCATCAGATCATCGCTACTGCGGCGAGCCGGATGAAGACGGCTGCAATCGCTGCTTGCAGGTCCTGCCGGCTCCGGGGGGCGGCGATATTCAGAGCTGGCGACAGGGCTACACGACGCTTCTGCGCCATGCTGAGCGCGTGTTCTGCCCCAGCGAGGACACGGCCGCCCGCCTTCGCGAGCGCTTTCCGATGGCTCGCGTCGTGGTCGCGCCGCACTCCGATCACTTTGACGAGGCGCAGGGCCAGACCCGCGTCCTGCCGCCGCCTGTCGTTAGTCCCGTACCCATCGACGCGGCGAGACCCCTGCGGGTAGCGATCCTAGGGGCGCTAAGTCCCGTGAAAGGCGCGGACCTGCTGGAGCAGGTGGCACTCATCAGCCAAAAAGCGGGAGCGCCGATCGCGTTCCACCTACTGGGGCGTGCCTATCGCGATCTGGCCGGGCCACCTTCGGCCGCTCTGACCGTGCATGGGCCGTACAAGGATGAGGAACTCCCGTCGCTGCTGGCCTGGCTCAAGCCGGATATCGTGTGGTTCCCAGCCACCTGGCCCGAGACATATAGCTACACGCTGTCGGCGTGCCTGCTGGCTGGTCTGCCGGTTGTGGCGCCGAACCTTGGGGCCTTCGCCGAGCGCTTGGCAGGTCGGGCCTGGAGCGTCGTGCTGCCCTGGGATCTGCCGCCGGCCGACGTCGCCAACGTGTTTGCACGTCTGGCCCGCGAGCACTTTGCCTCGGGTTCGCCGCCACCTGCCGATGTCACGGCCCTGCTGCCTGCGGGGTGGTCATCCGCTGCCGTCGAGCGCCGCTCGCTACCGGTGCTGGGGCAGCCAGCGTCGCGGTCGACAGCGCGCTTTGACTATCGACGGGACTATCTGGGCATCGCCGGCCATAGCCTGCGGCCGTTCCAAGGCGAGGCGCTGTCGCCGCAGTTTTACGCCCAGCACGCGTACCAGGACACGTTCTCGCAGGCTACCGGGCGGGCTCGCTTGGGGGTGATCTCGGCCTATAACCGCATCAAGGCGCTGCCGCTGTTTCGCAACGTCGTCGAGGCGGTTCCTGCATCACTGCGCACGCGGGCCTACCGCTTTTTGGCCTCAGGCGGCTAGGTAGGGCTGGGGGGGGAAGAGCGAGCTTAGCGAGTTTGTCGAGGAGGGGAGGGGCGTGGGCTACTGCGCCGGATCGACGATGACGAATTCGACGCGGCGGTTCTTGTTGCGACCCGCCGGCGTGCGGTTGTCATCGAGCGGGCGGGTGTCGCCAAAGCCCTGCGCCTCGATACGCGTCGAGTCGATGCCTGAATCGATCAGGCGCCGCATGATGGCCTCGGCCCGCTGCTGGCTGAGCGTCATGTTGCTGTCCGGGCTGCCGACGTTATCGGTGTGCGCTTCGATGCGCAGCTTGCGGACCATCGCGGCATCGCGCAGCACGTTGGCGGTGGCCGTCAGGATCAGGCTGCTCTGCGGCAGAATCTCGTCGCTGTTGAGCTTAAAGGCAATCGCCTGCTTCAGTACCACGCGGCCGTTTTCGATAATGACAAACGGGTTCGGGCAGCCGTTGCGCTTCGGGTTGCGATCGGGAGCGCCGGCCTTTTCGGGGCAGGCATCCTCGCGATCGGGAACCAGATCGTGATCCTGATCGTCGAGCGGGCAGCCCTTGCGACCGGGATCGGGCAGGCCGCCTGCGGCGCGATACGGGCACTGGTCTTCGTGGTCGTAGACGCCGTCGCCGTCCTTGTCGTTGGCGGGGCAGCCGCGTCGGGTTGGATCGGCAACCGCGCCCTGAGCGTTCTCTGGGCACTGGTCTTCGGCATCGGGGATGCCGTCGCTGTCCTTGTCGGGGATGGGGCAGCCCTTGCGCGCCGGATCGGGCAGGCTGCCCGGCTTCTGGTCGGGGCAGGCGTCCTCGCCGTCGGGGATGCCGTCGCCATCGCGATCCACCACGGCAGGCGTTGGGCAACCGCGACGCGCCGGATCGGGAGTGGCTCCGGCTTTTTCGTCGGGGCACTGGTCTTCGGCATCGGCGATGCCATCGCCATCGCGATCGCTGGGGCCAGCCACCGGGGCGGGACAGCCGCGGCGGGCCGGATCCGGGATCTCGCCGCTCGCCTGATCCGGGCATAGATCCTCGGCATCCTTGACGCCATCGCCATCGCGATCGCGCAGCGGACAGCCGGGCTGCTGCGGATCGGGACGGGCGCCCTGCGGTTCGCTGGGACACAGATCGCTGCCGTCGGGGATGCCGTCGTGATCCTGGTCTTTCACCTTCGGTGCGTCACCATCGCTGCCAGGCTTGCTGACCCGGCCCTTGCCCATCGGGGCGTAGGCCAAGCGGAACAGCAGCCGCGCATCGGGTGTACCGGCCTGACGCCAGACCCCGGCGCCACCGGCCAGACCAAGCTGGAACACGCGGGCGATGTTGTAGTGCGCACCGAGAAGAACTTCGAGGCTGCTCGTCGTCTGCTGAAATGCGCGATCCGAGAGCGAGGCGGCAAAGATGGCTTCCGGGCCAATCGAGAAGCGGCGATGCAGGTCGGCATAGGCGACCGCGACACCGGCTTGGATTTCGTGACCTGCGGTGCGGCCATACGGACTCATCACGTCGCCGATTTGGGCCAGCGGACGCAGCAGGACGCCGAGGTTGGCCGACCACAGCACGTGGCTCTTGTAGCCGCCGAGGATCAGCTTGAACATGCCGCGCACCGACTGATCGCTGGCCTGCTCGGGCAGGCTGTCGGTGATGGCGCGCAGCGGTAGCCAGACCTGGCCGCCCAAGCTGGCCGAGAAGCCGTTGGCGTAGGGCTGACCGTACAGCCGCACCGTCGCACCCAGCCGCGGATCCGAGACATACGCGCCGCCCGCTGGGGTAATGCCCGACCCGCTGACTGCCTCGCCGCTTTCCAGGAACGCGACGGGCAGCGATGCCGTCAAGAGCAGGCGATTGCGAATCGCGAACGACAGGTCAAAGTGCCCGACGAGGCTGTGGCTGATGATGGCCTGCGTCTGCGCGACGCTACCATCGGCCCGCACCAGGTTGTAGATGAGCGGGTTGTGGCCGTAGTCGAGCGTCATGCCGACGGAGACGACCTTGGGCCGGTTGTACCAAGGATGGTCGACCCAGAACGACCACTCACCGGCGGCGGTAGGCTCGTACCGGCTGACCTGAAAGCCGCGGTTTTGAGCCGAGGCCGGTTGCGGAGCCAGGCCGGCAAGCAGCGCGCAAGCCAGACCCCAGGGGAGCATGCGATGGCACGACGTTCGGTGTTCTTGGGCTGTAGTCATGGGCAGATAGCCAAGTCCTGAAATGGCTTTGGTTATCATCCCATGCGGGGTCGCCCTCGCACAACCGGGAAGCTAGCGGGCCCGTTGGTTGGCCCGTTGGTTGGCCGGTTGGTTGGCTAGTTCGCGGGCGGGGGGGCGCGGCGGGTCAGGAGCTTTTCCACCAAGCCGGCGATGTCGGCAGGCGGGGACATCGCAGGGACCTTGCGCCAGCTATGGCTGGCCTCGTCACCGATGAGGAGCATGCCGCTGTGGCGGTTCTTGTCAGGATCGGCATCGCCCAGCTTGGCCAAGACGGCATCGACGACTGCCGGCTTGCCGGTGAGAAACAGCCAGCCGGGGCCGACCGCAAAGCGCTCGACATACTGGGCCAGCACCTTCGGCGTATCCGTCTTGGGATCGACGGTGAGCGAGACCATCAGCACCTGCTTGCCCAGGTATGGGGCGAGGGCTTTTTGGACCGCCAGCAGGTTGGTCGTGATTGGCGGACAGATGCCGGCGCAGCTTGTGAACATGGTGTTCAAGAGCACGATGCGATCCTTGAGCACATCGTCGTAGAAGCGCACCGAGCGGCCATCATGAGCGACGAGCGTGAGGTTGGGCTGATAGTCCTTCGCGGAGCGCTCGGCGGGGGGCGTGCTGGCCCGCGGGGGGGGCGATTGCGGCGTTGCTGCCGAGGCCACGCTAGCCAGCCAGAGCCCAAGAGCCGCTGTGAGCCCCGACGAGAGCAATCTCCGTACACGTCCGCGCATGCCAGGCAGGGTAACACGGGCGGGAATGGCTCCCGCTGTGCCGCGGCGAGCCAGCCAGCGTGGCCAGGGGGTGACCGGGACGTTGACCTGCGTGCGGCGTCACAATACCCTGCGAATATGCATGCTCTACCTATCGACGATCGGGTGGTCACGCGCTGTCGCGAGCTAGCGACCGCCGTGGCCAGCAGCGTGCACCGCTTTATCGATGCCCATACCACCGTTTCGATCGAACGGACCGTCCTTAGGTGCTATGGCATCGACGGTGTCGACGATCAGGGGGTGCCGCTGGTCAACCGCTGCGTCGAGCGTTATCGCCGGGCCGGGACCCTGCATTACGGCATCGCCTTCTTTCTGGGCTGGACGCTGAGCCGCCGGCCGGGGCTGACACCGCAGGAAGCCGCGGAGGAGATGGCCTACGGCGATGCTCCTGGCTTGGATGCGACCGCCGTCGCTGACTTTGCCGCCCGTCGGGCCGAGTCCACCGCCGCCCTCGCCGCACCGACGCGTCGTGCGCTTGCGGCGATCGACGAGGCACGGTCCCGTCGTCTGTCCGCCTGGCGTCGCCTGGGGCTGGGACCGGCCCACGCACCGGCCCCGCCCGACTGTGACATCGTCCGCAGCTTCGCGGGCCCGCCGCTCAAGTACGTCATCGTGGCCACGGGCAACATCTACGACGACGCCGATCAGGCCCGAGCCGCTGCCCAGGTCGGAGCCGACATCATTGCGGTCATTCGCTCGACGGCGCAGTCGCTGATTGACTACGTGCCCTACGGCGCGACGACCGAGGGCTACGGTGGCACCTGGGCGACGCAGGAAAACTTTCGCATCGTCCGCGCCGCCCTCGACGATGAGCAGGAGCGACTGGGGCGATACCTGCAGCAGGTCAACTACTCGTCGGGGCTGTGCATGCCTGAGATCGCGTATCTGGCCGCCATCGAGCGCCTAGACATGCTGCTCAACGATGCGATGTACGGCATCCTGTTCCGCGACATTAATCCGCGGCGCACGCTCTGCGATCAGCACTTCTCGCGGCGCATCATTGGCCGGGCCGGGATCATCATCAACACTGGGGAAGACAACTACCTGACGACTGCTGATGCCGTCGAGTCAGCGCATACCGTTGTCGCCTCGCAGTTCATCAACGAAGCGTTCGCGCTGCGGGCTGGCCTGCGGGCAGAGCAGATGGGTCTTGGGCATGCCTTCGAGATCGACAAGTCGCTGCCCGACTCGTTCCTGCTGGAGGTCGCGCAGGCGCAGCTGGTGCGCCAGATCTTCCCGGTGCACCCGATAAAGTGGATGCCGGCGACCAAGCACAAGTCGGGCGATGTCTTCTGGTCGCACCGCGTCGACGGGCTGTTCGACCTCGTCGGGGTGATGACCGAGCAGACGATCGAGCTTTTGGGCATGATGACCGAGTCGATCCACACGCCGCTTTTGCAGGATCGGTTCGCCGCGCTCAAGGGCGCCGACTACGTGTTCACCGCGGCGCAGCACTTGTCCGAGGAGCTGCGCTGGAACCCGAGCGGCCGGGTGGTCGCGCGCGCCCAGCAGGTGCTCGGCGAGGCGCGCGATCTTCTGCGCAGCGTGCAGAGCGAGGGCCTGTTCTCGGCGATCGCCAAGGGCGTGTTCGCCGACGTCAAGCGACCCGAGACCGGCGGCCGCGGCCTGGACGGGGTGTTCGCCCGCCGGCCGGACTATGAAAACCCGATCTTGCGCGCCCTTGAGGGCCAGCCCCCTGGGTGAGCGCCAAACCTAAACTATGATAAAAAACGCACCTGCGTCGTCCAAGCAGTTCAAAGTCGGCTGCGGGCGCGCCGGCTGCCGCGGCAGGCGGCGGACGGCACCAGCGGGCGAAGAAAACGGCACGGTAAAAAGACCATGAACAGCCACATGAAGCGGAGAACCGGGTACCTAGTCATCCCCAGCTTGACGGCCTCGGCGCCGGCCTTGATCAGCAGGCCTGCGTTCACGAGCGCGTCGCGGCGCGACGTCTGGTACGACAGGAACGGCAGGTCGCCGAGAACGAGCGCGTTCGGACGCGCCTTCGCGACCAGTCGCGTGTGGTAGGCCATCTCCTCGATGGTCACCGGCAGGGTCGAGTGCTCGCCCTGCACGACCATCCCGAGGCTGTCGCCCACGAGAAGGATGTCGACGTTCGCCCGGTCGATCAGCTGCGCGAAGGTGCAGTCGTAGGCCGTCACCATCGTCAGGCGACGACGTCCTTTTGC
>CALFYE010000336.1 GCA_937952145.1 uncultured Myxococcales bacterium | reverse complement strand
GATTACGACCAGGTGCGCGACCTGGCCCGCGAAGCCGCCCTGCGGCAGCTCGGTCGTGCCGGCAGCGGGGGCGGCCTCGGCTCCAGCCGTCGTCCGTTGACCCGCACTGCTGCTCTTGCGGCGGGCCGTGGCCTGTTCGGCAAACAGGTCTTCATCGACGCGGTGTGCTTGGTCGCGCAGGCGCTCGCGCCGCCGTAGCTCCTCGCTGCGTGCTTCCAGGCGGGCCATCTCGCGTCGCAGCTTATCGACGGAGTCGCGCAGCAGGTCAGCCTGCTCGCGCAGGCTCTGCGGATCGTCGCTGGCGGTGGCCGATGGCGAGGCCGCAGCGGGCAGCGGCACACTGGCAGGCGCTCCACGATCGGCGAGCAGCGCCTCGACCTGAGCGGTTCGCAGTCGCAGCCAGGCCAGTCGCTGACCAGCAGTGAGGCTAGCGTCGTCGCGAGCCAGGATGCCATCGCAGAGCGCGACCAGCCGCGAGCGAGCCTCGCGCAGCGCCTCGGTCCCTTGACGCAGCCGGGCACTCTCTCGCAGCAGAACTGACGCCTGTGCCTGCGCCTGCGCCAGCTTCTCGTTTAGCGACAGGTCCCGCGCGACGCTCTCCGGCTGATCTTTCTGTCGCTCGATCTCGGCAGCCAGCCGGGCCGCCTCGGCTTCGCGGCTCTTCTGCGCCTGCTCGGCGGCCTGTTGTCGACTCAAGAGCGCTGCGATTTGTCCCTGCAACGCCGTGGCCTGCGTCTGCAGGTCGGCAATGCTGGCCTGCCCAGAGGGGGAGGCGGCAGCCACCGCCTCCGACGGCGCGCTGAGGAGGGCCAGCCACAAACCGATTCCCAGAGCGACCGCCCGGACAGCCATGGCTAGCCCCCCGGTCTCGCGTAGAGACCACTGCGGAGTGGCTGGAGATGGCAGCGAGCGTTGGAACACAGTCACTGCATCCTAGCAAGCCAGATGCCGCCACTGCCGCAGTTCCGCTGTGACGAGAACCTCCTACAGCCTCGCTGCCGAGTCTCAGTTTTCTGACACCGCGGCTGGGGATCCGCGAGGGGGCAACCCACCTACAGCGGCGAGACCCAGCGCAGGACTTCGAATGCCTCGGCGAGGTCGGCATCGATCTGCACGCCGCGCGTCAGAGCCAGCGCTCGCACATAGCGCTCGTCGGTGTAGCCGCGAAACTTCTGCGACTCGTAGCACTTCAGCGCCCGAATCTTGCGACTGAGATCGTCTTCCGAGAGGACGAAGAAAGCCTGCGCTGAGAACGTAATGTTGTTGCGCGGCATCTCGTAGCCCAGCAGCGTGCCGTTGCGGAAGGCGCGCAGCCCCTCGGCGCTGACCGTTTGATGGTCTTGATGCAGATCGTGGCTGCACGGCAGAAAGACGATATCGGGTCGCAGGTCGCGGCGCAGGCGGACCATCTCTTCGAGGATCTCTTGGCGATACTGGCCAAGCGTGCGCACTGCGTAGCGGTAGATGAGGATGCGCGACGGATCGATGCCCAGGTGCTGCGTCGCCTCGCGAACCTCGGTTTCGAGGATGTTTTTGGGATAGCCCGGTGGGACGGAAGCCTCGGCGGTGCTGAAGGCCGCGTAGTAGACCTCGTTGCCTTCGCGGGAAAGCCGCGCAATCGTGCCGCCACAGCCGAACTCCCCATCGTCGATATGGGGCGAAAGGACCAGCACGCGCTTCGGGCGGTCAATGCTCAGGGCGGACGTCACGAAGGGCCTCGTTAGTCGATCGGGAGCTCGCTGCTGCCCGTCGTATCGGCCGGCAGGGCGGTTGCTGCGTCAGACAGCGTCGGGTGTGGGCTGGTGTCTTCGGCTGCGTCCGGGCCCGCGGAGTCGGGCGGTTCGTTGGCTGCACCACCGCCTGAATCGACGGCGCCCAGCGGACGCACCTCGGTCCCTTGGAAGACCTGCGGCACCCCTTCGGGGAGCTGCACCCGGACGCGCTGGCGCAGGATGTCGAGATCGAGCACGCGACCGATGCCCATCGGGGTCTGCACCCGCTTGCCGACCTTGGGCAGGCCCTTGCCCAGCTCCTTGTACATGTGGTGCTCGTAGATGAGGCAGCACTTTAGGCGTCCACACTGGCCGGCCAGCTTCGACGGATTAAGCACCATGCCCTGGTCCTTGGCCATGCGGATCGAGACCGGCTGGAAGGCGGGCAGGAACGTCGTACAGCACAGCTCTCGACCGCATGATCCGATGCCGCCGACCAGCTTGGCGCCATCACGAGCTCCGATCTGTCGTAGCTCGATGCGCACGTGAAGCTGCTGCGTCAGATCGCGCACCAGATCGCGCACCTCGACTCGCTCCTCGCAGGCAAAAAAGAACGTCGCCTTCTGCCCCTGGGTGAGGTCGGTGTGGACCAGCTTCATCGGCAGCTGACGGGCGCGCACGCGCTCTTTGCAGAAGCGATGCGCGTCGCTCTCGGCGCCCGCCTGACGGTGGCGCTCGCTGACCTCTTCGGGGCGGGCGCGGCGCAGCACCCGTCGCGGCTGTCCCAGGAAAGCGCGGCGGCGTGTTGCTTCCACCACCTGGCCGACCCGCGGCCCCCGTGGAGTGTCGACGAGCAGCCAGTCACCAACGGTATATTGTTCGCCGCGACACTCGTATTCGCGCGGCAGCGCGGTGTTGCGCGTGCGCACGATGCACAGATCGAAGGCGCGTCCCGCACGCTCGGGCAGCAGCGGAAATTCGCTGGGCCGAACCTTGATGAGCGACGGGGGAGGGCTCGCAGGAGACGCGGCATCCTCGGCGACATCGGCCTCGTTGGAGCGCAGCCAGGGGTCTTCTGCCGGCGGAGTGACGGGCGCAAAAGCCTGGCCCGCAGCTACTTTCGACAGGCGGGGAGGCAGATCGAAGTCGCCCGCCTGACCCTCGGGGGATCGCGGATCCTCGTCGGCAGTCGCAGGAAAGGGCGACAGGCCGCTGGGGCGACCGCGATCGCCGCGTCGGTTATCCGCGCGTCCGGGCTGACCTTCGGCGCGCGGGCTGGTGGATGCTTCGCTGCGTGCTGGGCGCATCGCGTCATGCGCAGTCGGCGGGCGAGGCGAACCTGTGCCACCGTCGGCGGCTGCGGCGCGGTCCATCGGTGGTGTGCCTTGCCGAACCGGGCGTCCGTCGGGCCTGTTTTCGGGCCTGCCGTCGGGCCTGGCAGCCCCACGAGCTTCTGGCCGGCCCCCCGGTCGTCCGTCGGGGCGTCCTCCGGAGCGTCCCCCCGGTCGTCCCTCGGGGCGTCCCTCGCTGCGGTGCTGAGGGCGAGCGTCCGCGCGGGACTCGGGACGTGCGTCCGAGCGGCTGTCCGTCGAGGCGGTTGACCGAGGCTCGGCCGGCGAATCTGGACGTCCGTCGCTGCGAGGTGGGCGAGCCTCTGTGAGAGGGGCTCGCTGGGCTGGGTTGCCCGCCCCTGGGCCACGCCCGTCACGGCCCTCTCCTCGATTACGTCCGCCGCCATCACGGGCCCGCAGGCTGCGCCCCTCGCGAGGTAGCCGGCCGGCCCCAGCGCTGCCTCCGCTGGGACGGGGACTGTTTTCTGTGACGGCGGGTCCTCCCGAGG
This sequence comes from uncultured Myxococcales bacterium, assembly GCA_937952145.1. GTDB lineage: Bacteria > Myxococcota_A > Polyangia > Palsa-1104 > JAEUJZ01 > JAEUJZ01. The sequence goes on along the minus strand of CALFYE010000336.1, from coordinate 20,331 downwards.
GAGGAAGCGAGGCGGCAGAGGTGGATGATGAGCTCGCCGATCCTCCCGACCCGCCTCCGCTCCGACGGCGCCTTCGACGATCGCCGCCTTCGCGTCCCTCGCGCCCGCCGCCTTCGCGCAGGGCACTCGGCATGCCGCCCCCCAGGTTGCTGGGCACCCCGTCGGGACGTGAGCTGGGCGGACGCAGGTTGCGAGCCTCACGGGCCGGCGCGGGCGGTCGGTTGCCACTGTTGGGCCCCGCCCCCGATGGCAGACGCGGCGCTGCTCCCGGGGCCGGCGGCTGGCCGATCCCGGGGGGCGAGCTAGGAGAGTCATTCGCGGGCATGGCTGGGACGTCCTCGCTGGGGGCTGGCTGAGGCCAGCGTCGGTGCCGAAAGGGCATCCCCGACGTGGCGCAGCATGCGTTCTATGGCGAGCGGTGCCGCCGTATATCCACGGATAGCGAGCCCCGCACTACGGGTTGCCCGCAGGGCGGCGATCAGGCCGCTGTGTGCCGTCGGAGGTTGCCTCTGCTGAACCGCGGCGCGAAGTTCGTGCTGGAGCCGCAGCCACAGGTGTTCAAGGATCTCTTGCGCCTGCTCCCGGTCGGCCCCGGCACTGCTCGCAGCTTCCACCATCTGCGTCGCACGGCCGCTGCGTGCGGCAGCGAGCAAGCTTTCGGCGGCGGCGGCACACTGCTGCAGGCGCTCGCGATCGGCCAGGGCTCGCTTGGCGGCCCCCAGACTGCCTTGCGAGAGCGCGATCGCAGCATCCAGCTCTGCGTCGCTGCCAGCGATGGGGGGCCCATAATCGACAGCGTCGACAGCGACCCCAGACTCGGGCGGCAAGGTCAACAGGTGGCGCAGGATGTCGTCGGCTAGTGGGACAAAGCGTAGGCGCTGACAGCGCGAACGCAGCGTCGGCAGCAGGCTGCTGGCGCTTTGGGTCACGAGCACGATATGGGTGTTCGGCCGTGGCTCTTCCAGTGTCTTTAGCAGGCGGTTTGCCGCCGTCGCTGCCGTCGGCATGGCGAATAGATCCGCGGGGTCGAGGATCACCATCTGCACCCGCCCCTCAAAAGGCGGCGCTTGCAGTCGCCGAATCAGACGCTCGACCTCGTCAGCCAGCCCGGACAGCGACATGTCAAACGGGATCAGGTCGGGGTGCGCGCCGTGGCTTAGCTTGTAACAGCTCTCGCAGCGCCCGCAGGCGGCTCCGACGGCAGGCGGATCCTGGCAGTTCAGCGCTGCGAACAGCGCACGGGCACAGGTCGCCTTGCCGGTTCCCTCAGGGCCGTCGAACAGATAGGCGTGATGCAAGCGACCGGCGTGCAGCGCATCAGTGAGGGCGCGGGTGACCGCACTCTGGCCGCGGACTCCTGGCAAGCCCAGAAGCTCGACGGGGCTGCGCTCATCCCCGGGGCGGCTTGTCGTTCCCGAATCGACCGAGGAGGCCGCAGAGGAAGACGACGATGCTGAGGATAATGACGACGACGATGCTCGGTTTCGTTCGCGGGCCATGGCGTGAGTCCGACGAAGCCGGGAGCATATGCCGACCGGCCCCGAGTGTCGCCGAGAATTTGCGCAGATAGCACCGCAAATCCCGCTCGCCGCCACCCCCGAATTTTGCTGCTGCGTCCCATCACCCACGTATGCGATGATGAGCGCGGACGCCCATTCCTGTTTCATCTCAACGACTTGCTAGGTCCCCCCAGCTTGTCCAGCCGATAGGAATTCACCAAGACCATGACTGCGACGCCAGCCGAGACCACGGAAGCTCCCAAGGGCTATCTTCTAGAAGAAAAGAAGCGTCTTTCTGAGTCGATCCTCTGGGTGCTGCAGCGCCGCTTCTACGACGAGCGCGGCTTGGGCGCTTGGGAAAGCGGGCCGGTTCCCTCGTACGTCACCAGCAACGCCTACATCGCCTATAGCTATGCCCAGATGGTGCTGTCGTTCCTGCGCGACGCGCTGCGGGGCGGTGGCGAAGGCGGCATGAACATCGACCCTGGCAAGCCGATCTACATCGTCGAGCTAGCCGCTGGACACGGCCGCTTCTCGTTCCTGTTTCTCAAGAAGTTTTTCGCCATGCTCGATGCGTCCTCGCTGCGCCACCTGCAGGTGCGCTACGTGATGACCGACTTTACGCAGAGCAACCTGCGCGCTTGGGGAGCGCAGGCGCTGTTCAAGCCGTACTTTGACTCGGGCCGGCTGGAGTTTGGTCTGTTCGATATGGAAAAGGACAGCAGCATCCGTCTGGTCCGCAACGGTCAGCAGCTAGGCCCGGGCGATCTGCAGAATCCGCTCATCGTCTTTGCCAACTACATCTTCGATACCGTGCCGCAGGATCTTTTCCGCATCGAAGGTGGCAACGTTCACGAAGTGCGGGTGACGACCCGGCACGCCAATGCCGAGGCGCCTGACCTCAGTAACCCCGAGGTGATGTCGCAGTTCGCGCTGTCTTACGAGCAGCGGCCCGCCGACGTCGACAACTACTACGCCGAGTCGTACCTCAAGAAGCTCTTGCTCCTTTATCGCGAGCGCTTGGCCGACACCACCATCGCACTTCCGACCGGCAGCCTGCGCGGGCTGGGGCGGCTGATGGCGCTGTGCAATCAGCGCATGCTGCTGCTGTCGTCCGACAAGGGATACACGCACGAAGACGAGCTGTTCTTCCTGACCACGCAGCACATCCAGTTTCACGGCAGCCTGTCGATGATGGTGAACTATCACGCCATTGCGCAGGGGCTGCAGCTTCTGCTCAGCGAAGCCGGGCGGGGCGAGACGGTGCAGACCGCGGCGACCGCGCAGCGCCAGATCAACCTCAAGACCGCGGCGATGATCGTCGGGGGTGGCAAGGAGCAGTTCAGCGACACCATGCTGCTGTTCCATGAGACGGTCGATACCTTCGGGCCCTATGACTTCTACACGCTGGGCTCGCAGGTGCGGCAGCACTGCAGCAATGCCTCGATGGAGCAGGTGCTCGGCATGCTGCGCATGAGTCACTACGATCCCAACCTTGTCTTCGACTACGGACGCGAGCTCTTAGAGCAAGCCGGCAACGCCAACGATGTCATGCGCGCGGAGCTGACCGCGGCGCTTATGCGCTGCTGGGAAAACTTCTATCCGCTCGGTCGCGACTTTCCCTTTGAAGCCGCACGCATCCTGCTCGCGCTGCGTCGTCCGCGCGAGGCTGTGACCTTCAACGAACACTCGCTCCGGCTATTCGGTGACCACCCGGTCACATTTGGCAATATGGGCATCTGCTACTACCACGCCGAGCAGCTGGAAGCCTCGCTGCGCAGCTTCGATCGCGCCCTGCAGCTCAATCCCAACTACGGTCTGCCGCGCGCTTGGCGAGCCCGCGTTCTCGCCGAGCTAGGTCGCAAGTAGCCGGCCCTTCGCGTCGCGCGCGGCGCGTTCCTGCAGGGGAATCGTCGGCGGCGCAGTCGCCGCGTGTATTCGCGTTCGCGTTAGGGCTGGCTGTCTTCGCGGCGACGGCGGCGTAGCTGCAGGTAGGCAGCGGCAAGGACAAGGACCGGCGAAACCGCACCAAGGGTACCGGCTTGCGAGTGGGCACCGACTTGGCAGCTGCAGCCACTGGTCTCGATTGCCCCACCGGTGCCATCCCCGGTGCCATTGCCTCCACCTCCGGCGTTTGGGTCGGGGGGCGGCTCGACGCAGAAGCCATTTACGCACTGCGCCGTGGCCGTCAGGCAGCGGTTGTCGGGGCAGGGCACGCCCTTGCAGAAGCTGACATCACCGGTGCTGGCGATGCCGGCGAGCTGAGCCAAAGTCGCTTCGAGCTCGGCCTGGTTGTTGGCAGCGTAGAACTTGGTAGTGCCCGCCGTATTGGGCAGACCGCCTGCCGTCGCAAAGCTGTTCAGCGAGGCCTGTGCATTGGCATTGGTGCCCAGGTCAAAGCCCACGACGTAGGTGGGGACCTTCTTGTTGTAAAGCTCGGTCAGGTACTGCACGGTCAGCGGGTCTGCAGTGGTGCGTCCGCCGTTGCAGTTGCTCGACTGCGCACCGTCGGTGATCAGCACGACAAAACTGCGCCGATCGGTGGCATAAAGCGTCGGATCGGCCGCCACCTGCTTGATGCCTTCATCAATGTTGGTGATGCACGGCGAGCCTGGCGTGTTGTTGGCCAGCAGCATGCTGACGGCCTGTTCGTTGTTCGGCCCCGGCGACAGCAGAGGCACCGTCTGCACGCACTTCGGCGCGGTCGCCGACTTGTCGGGGAACATCCCCAGCCCAAAGCGCAGCTTGCCGGCGTTTTTGGTCATCAGGTTGTTGATCGCGTCGACGGCAATCGCCCAGCGGGTCTTACCCATGATCGAGTTCTGAGTCATCGAACACGAGCGGTCGATCACGATCTGCAGGTTCGAGATGCAGTCTTGGGCGTAGCTCGGCGCCGCGTAAAAGACACCGGTGAGCCCAATCCACAGTCCGATGCGATGCGCTGACTTCATGTGGTCCTCCTAAGCCAATTCGGGGCTGCCCAGGCATCGCATCGTCCTTGGAATGAGCGCGCTATCGTGCCCTCCCAAAGATCTCGTTCGATCATGGCTTCCCGACGGACGCCCAGCTCTGACCCCACGTCGACTGTACGTCGTCTGGCCTCGTCACGACTAGCGGCACCGGATCTCTCAACGAATGCGAGGGGGATAGCCGGCGCGAGCTCGGCCAGCCGGCCGCCCGATCCGACGCTGTGCACCATTGACCCGGGACCAAACGCGGCGCGATGATGAGAGCGCGATGCTGCCTGCAAAGCCACTTTCGGAAGGAGCCTGGGTTGGTGCGTATCAGGTCGTGCGTCTGCTCGGCCGCGGCGGGATGGGCGTGGTGTACGAGGCGCTCTTGCCGTCGATCTCGCGCCGGGTGGCGATCAAGGTGCTCAACACCGAGTACGCCGGTAACGCCGATGCCGTCGAGCGCCTGTTCAACGAAGCCCGCGCTGTAAACCTAGTCGCTCATCCCGGCCTGGTGCAGGTCTCTGATGTCGGCAAGCTGCCCGATGGTGCGCCCTACATCGTCATGGAATTGCTGGCCGGCGAGAGCCTGGCCGCCCGCCTCCGCCGTCGCCGCCGCCTGCCACCCCGACTCGTCGCCGAGCTAGGTCTGCAGATCGCCGACGCGCTTACTTCCGCGCATGAAAAAGGAATCACCCACCGCGACCTCAAACCGGAAAACCTGATGCTGACTCCGGACTCGCTCGCTCCGGGGGGCGAGCGGGTGAAGATCCTCGACTTCGGCATTGCCAAGCTGTCGCAGCGGGAGGGGGGACAGACCGACGGCAACGTCATCATGGGCACGCCGAGCTACATGTCGCCCGAGCAGTGTCGCGGGGCGCAGCAGGTCGATCCGCGCACCGATGTCTATTCGCTGGGTGTCATTCTGTATGAGCTCTTGAGCGGCCAGACGCCGTTTACCGGCGACCCCGGCGAGCTTGTAGGCAAGCATCTCTTTCACGAACCCGCACCGCTCTTGTCGCTTGCGACAGACACCCCGCCGGCCCTGGCTGACTTGGTCCATCGCCTGCTGGTCAAAGACCGCCAAGCGCGGCCGAGCATGGCCGAGGCGCGTGAGTCGCTGCGGCGCTTGCTTCCAGCTCTGCCAATCGAGGTATCACCCGAATCCGAGGCTGAGTCGCGGCAGGCGAAAGCCGTGCTGGATGAGGGACTGGCGGCAACGCTGAGTCGCGAGGTCGGCTTCGAATCGACGCTGGGTAGTTCGGCTTCGCAGGCCGCCGCCCCGAGTCAGCCACCGCAGCGACCTTCCCAACAGAGGACGTTCCAGACTCCTTTTTGGAGCAAACATCCGGTTCGTACTGCCCTCGCGAGCACCGCGATCCTGATCGGAGTTGGCAGTGCCGCAGCCTACTATGAGTGGTCGCGTGAGCAGGTCTCCTACTACCAAAATGTCGTCGAGCGCTGGGGAATTCAGGAAGGCGTCGGCGAGGTCTCGCGCGCAGTGCAGAAGCACCGCAGCCGAACCTATCGTGTCCTGAAACAACGCGGTCGGGTGGGGCGGGTCGAGCTGATCAATAGTCAAGGATACTTGACGAATAGCCGCGACCGAGAGGCCAGCTGGGAATATCAGTACGACAGCGGCAGCGGTCGCGTGCGCAAAGTGGTAGCGCGGGACGAGCTCTCGCAGGTACGGCGACAGTACCTGTACTCCGATGATCTCAGGCGGCAGGACTTTCGCGATGCCTACGATCTGCCCAAGCCGCTAGAGGGCAGTGACATCAGCCAGGAGCTCCGCGAGCTCGACGAGCGCGGCTATGTGCGCCGCCTGCGCTTCGCCAACCTATACGGCTCGCCGCGCGCCAACGGAGACGGGGCCTATGGTTTTGACTACACGCTCCAGGTGCATGGTCTGCCGGTCCAGGAGCGCGTCCTAGGCGCTGATGGTCAGCCCGCAACCACCAAGCATGGCTTGTCCGGACAGCGTCGCCGCTACGACGCTTTCGGCAACGAGATCGAGAGCACGATGCTGGGCGCGGATGGTCGGCCGGCGCTCTCGGCCTCGCTAGTCTCGACGGTGCGCGGGCGATTTGACGAGTGGGGGAATCCGGTCGGCGCCAGCCAGTTCGGGGTGCAGGGCGAGCCGGCTTTGGACAAAAACGGCATCGCCGGCTTCCGCGCGGTCTTCGATGCGCAGGGCAACGAGATCGAAAACTACTTCGTGGATACCGCCGGTCAGCCGACGCTACACGCGCAGGGCTACGCCGGCTGGCGAGCGAGCTACGACGCGCGCGGGCGCGAGATCCAAACCACCTTCCTGGGCACAGATGGCACGCCTTGCCTGCGCAACGAGGGCCTTGCCGGCTGGCGTCTCAAGTACAACGAGCGCGGCCAGTTGGCCGAAAAAGTCGGCCTGGGTCTCGACGGAAAGCCGGTGATTCATCAGCGCGGTATGGCCGGCTGGCGCATCGAGTACGACGAGCGCGGGCGCGAGATTCTGCGCGACTACTTTGGCCAGGACGGCCGACCGCTCCTGACTCTGGAGGGCGTGGCCGGGCGGCGGATGAAGTATGACGATCGCGACAACTTGATCGAAGTCGCCTACTTCGATCCCAGCGGTGCGCCCACCCTGCACGAAGAAGGCTACGCCGTGCGCCGCATGCGCTACGACGATCGGCACAACGAGATCGAGGTCGCCTACTTCGGCACCGACGGTCAGCCCGTGGCCAACGCCAGCGGCGCAGCGCTGCAGCGATCGACCTATGACGACCGCAACTACCTGCGGTCGAGGTCCTTCTTTGGGGTGCACGGGCAACCGACCATCGAGCGCACGCAGCTGGTCGCCGGCTGGAACCTGAGCTACGACGACCTGGGGCGCGAGACCGGGATCAGCCTGGTTGGCCTGCAGGGGCAGCCGATGGTTGGGAAAGAGGGCTTCGCGACAAGCCGCCTTCGCTACGACGTGCGTGGTGACCTGATCGAGTCACTCTATCTCGATGCGCACGGTGGCCCCGCCAAGCTTGAGGACGGCACGGCTGGCTGGCGCGCCAAGTATGATGCTCGCGGCCATGTCATCGAGCGCACTTACGTCGGTGCTGGCGGTCAGCCCGTCGAGGATGCGTTCGGGGTCGCGCTCTACCGATCGCAGTTTGATGCGCGCGGCAACGAGATCGAGCGGCGCTTCTTTGGGGTGAGCGGTCAGCCTGCCCTGAGCAGTCGCGAGACAGCCGGCTTCCGGGCCCGCTACGACGAGCACGATCGCAAGTTCGAAGAGATCGGCCTGGGGCTCGATGGTCAGCCGACGATGGGGGACGACAAGGTCTGCATCACGCGGACCACCTACAACCCGCGTGGCCAGGTGATCACGCGCCGCTTCCAGGCCTGCAACAACGCGCCCGTGCTGAACCGCCAGGGCATTGCCGAGCTTCGCGCCAGCTACGATGATCGCGGGCACCGCGTCGAGGAATTCTACTTCGGACTCGACGGCAAGCCGACCCTTGACGCGAGCGGGATCGCCGGCTGGCGGTCCCAGTTCGATGTGCGAGGGCGCGAGATCGAGACGACCTACCTGGGAATCGACGGCCGCCCGACGATCAACGGCGCCGGCTACGCCTTCTGGCGACGCAGCTACAACCCGCGCGGCCAGGTCCTAGAGAGCACTTATCTGGGCGTGGATCGCGAGCCCGTGCTGAGCAGCGAGGGCACTGGCGGCCGCCGCTCGCGCTTTGACGATCGCGGCAACGAGATCGAGCGCGTCCTGCTGGGAGCCGGCAGTCTGCCGATCCTCAGCGCCGCGGGCTATGCCGGCTGGCACGCCAAATACGACGAGCGCGACAACGTGATCGAGCGTCGCTACTTCGGCATCGATGGCCGACCCGTCCTGATCCGCGGCGGCTACGCTGGACGGCGCGCCCGCTTCGATGAGCTAGGCCAGGAACAGGACATCACGCTGCTCGGGCTCGACGGCCAGCCCCTCCCCAAGGGGGCGCTGGTGCAGGACGTGACGGCGGGCGGCCTCGCCGAAAAGGCTGGGCTGCGGGTCGGCGATCTCATCACCGCCTACGGCAGCGTCGCCATCGCCCAGACAACCGACTTGTTGCAGCAGCTTGAGGCCAAAGCCCGCACGCCAACGACCACGCTTACCGTGCTCCGCGCCGGAGCCCCGCTGAAGCTGCGCGTAGCGACTGGCTGGCTTGGCCTGTCCACCATGGACACTCAGCCCGGCACAAGCCCGGTGCCTAGCGCGGCGGCCGATGCTCCTCGCTGACCCGCGAACCTATCTCTTCATCTCTTCGCGCGGATGGCCAGCACGACTCGTTGGCAATGCAGGACCAACTCGATGTGATCGCGTGCGGGCAGGATGCCGAGCAGGCTTGCCAGCCCGGGGACCTGCTGCAGTTTGGTCGTTAGTGCAGGTGGGCGTTGCTGCGGCAGGCGGGCCAGGGCGTGGATGAGCCGCACGGCCCCGCTCCCTCCTGGTAAGGGGGCGCTGGCAGGCAGCTCGTCGCACAGCCGCTTGGCGAGATTCGTCGCCTCACCGTCGGTCAGCCCAGCTACAGTGTTGCCCCAGGCGCTGACCGGCAGCGTCACTTGGTTAGGATAGGTGCTAGTCAGCTGCTGGCGTACCTGGCCCATTGCATAGGCCCACTCCTCACCTGATTGAATGATAGCGGAAATTGTGTTGTGCCATAAACGTTGTGCGTGTTCGCGGTGCTCGCAGCGATTGCGGGCTGTTCTAATCAATCGTTCATAATTCACTAAGGCAAAAATGATATATTGATCACCTGGGGGTTCTTTGCCAATTTTCTCAGTCTGTAGGCCGCAGAAGATGCCAAAGGCGGATTCTCGCAGAGCGAACTGGTCGAGCAGATTCTGGGGGTCGCGACCTATCAGCGGGCCGTTGGCGTCGCTCTGTCGCGACAGGCCAGCCAGGGCGGCCAGCACCCAGCTGCTGTCCCGCCACCCGCCGCCGCCATCTCCTGCCTCGCGCCCCCAGCCCTTGGCTCCCCAGTGTAGGCCGGGCAGGGCCTCGGCTGGTGTGGGCTTGGACGGATGATCGGCGGCGATGCAGAGCATGAGCAGAAGCCAGCTTGATGGGCTGTGAGTGGCGGTGTGCTGGAGCGCTCCCCCGAGGCTGGCCAGGATGGTGTGGCAGGCTTCCTCGCGAATGGCACCCAGGCGCTTCTGCAGCTCTTTGGCCCGTTCTTCGAGGACCAGGCGCTCGATCTGCCGCGGGTCGGTGATGCCGAAGAACAAGCCCTGACTGGTCGAACACCAGAAGTGGGGGCTGCCGCTTCGCTCGCTCCACGCCGAAAACTTGCGCACCGGTTCTTCACTTTTGAAGCCGTCGCTGGGGTCGAGCACGACATAGTGCCAGGATACGGTGACTCCGCTCTGTGCATGCGCCTGCAGGCGGGTGCAGAGGGCCTCGGAATCGAGGGCGCTCTTGATCAGCTCGTCGTGCGGCGTGTGGCATAGCACCACCACCTGGTTCGGCGACGGATGCGCCTCAAGTACCCGCTCTAGCTCTAGCAGGAGCGCACTGGCCAACAGCGGAGCGCCATAGCGGTCGATAGCGGGCAAGACCACGAAGCCGGCCCGCGAGGACAGCTGCTCGCCAATCCGCTTGAGGAGCCGCCCAAACGCTGACATGACGAGCGTGATGGCGCCCCCCGACAGGCTGTCTTGCCACGCCAGGAAGGTATCGAGGCTGCGCTGTGTATTGATTTGTTTTGTAGATTCATTAAATTGGAATAATTGCATTATTCGGCCTTCATTCCTTGGCTAATACGGATATGGGCTCGCAGCAGGGGAATGGCGAACATGTGCATATCCCCTTCGTCCTTGCGGATAAGACCCCAGTCGAGGACCTGCTCGAGTAGTAGCGCGGGGTCTTTGCACAGGGGCGGCGGTAGCTCCTCGGCCTTGGCCAATAGCTCAGAAAAGGGCGCGGCTTTGGGCAGGTGAATCGCCAGCCAGTCGATGAGTCGCCAGCCATCGCCGATGCTGGGAGCTTCAACCTCGTCCCCGGGTCGGGCGCGGGTCAGCCAGATTGACTCCAGCACCTTGGTGCGCGCGGCGGTTCCTTGCCGAGTCAGAAGCTCGGCGCGTAGGGAATCGGGGAAGCGGATGCGGGCCCGACGCGGGATCCGGGTGGTGGCGGCGCTGCCGAACTGCGTATGGATGGCCAAACGCAGCAGCTCCTTCATGATGACGGGGTGGCCCCCGGCCAGCTCCCAGATGCTCTCGGTCGCCTCACGCTCGACGGCCAGCACGCCGGCGATGCGCTCGACAAGCTCGCCGCTCTCGGCCTTGTTGAAGTAGCGCAGGCGATAGGTCTGCAGGTTCTGCAACGGGTTGCTCTCGGGGCAGAGAGCGGAAAAGGCGTCGGGATCGAAGCCCAGACAGAGGATGGCACTGCGCCTCGCCGCTTCTTCCAGGTCAAACAAGAAGGGCAGGGGATCGATGTGGTACCGGCGCAGGCGGCGGCAGAATGTGTCGAATTCGTCGAGGACCAGCAAGCTGCGAGTCTTCGTCGAATTCGCGCTCGGCATGGGGCGCAGCACGGCTCGCCAGGCTTCCAGCAACTTGTCGCCATTCGGGCCGCACTGGGCAAAGATGCGGCTCAGGTTGGGGGGCGTGCCCATCCGATAGTTGAAGGCGCTGCTTAGCAGGACGGCGGTCGCTGTCTTACCGACTTTGCGCATGGCATAGATGGCGATTGGACGACCCAGGCCACGCAGCATCTGCTCCAGCCCGGAGATGACGGCCGGCCGGGTGACGAGCTGCGGTGGCTTGAGATCGGAGCCCACGTCGGGAAAAAGGCCGATAGGGTTGGGCAGCGACTCGCAGTACTCCTGCGCTTCCGTGAGCCAACCTCTGAGCTCTTCGCCGGTCAGATCAGCCCGGAGCTCGCCATAGGCCGCCGCGGCGACCTTGGCCTGCGCCTCGCAGTCGGCGAGTGGAATCTCCAGTGACTCCTGATTGGTGCTGCGGTCCGTGAGGCAGGCAATGAGCAGCTGCGGCAGCTGCCCGGCTTCACCCTGGTTTTGGCGCAACAGATCCTGCACGCCTTGCGGGCTCTGCACGGCCCAGCCAAAGAGGATGGTCAGGCGCAGATCGCTACTCGTCGCTGCGCTTGTTTGGTCGCGGCCCGTCGAGCTGACCAGACGGACGGTCAGCGTGTACAACCCGGGCTGTAGGATGAGCTGTTTGGTATTGGCAAACCGATATCCCTGCTGACCGAGCAGGTAGAAAAATTTCCAAATCAGCCGGCCGCGAGAGTCTTCCGGGTTAAAAAACTTTAGCGCGCTGGGGAATTCGCTACTGCGCATTCCGCGGATCAGCTCTCTCGCCACCGGGTCTTTGGTCTCGTCGACCATGGCCGGGTCACCGGCTGCGCCAACTTGCACCTCACCGGCCAGCATGTGCGTGGCCAGCAGCTGCGAGCGGTAGCGCAGGATGGACTCGGGCACCCGCTGCTGCTTCGAGTGCTGTCCAACCTGTCGGAAGAACGCACTGATGAGTCGCGACAGCTGACGCGAGCGCCCCGCGGACGGAACGCCTTGAGCAAACTCGATGGCGACCGTGGCCAGCTCCGATTCGGCAATCCGCGTGCCGCCGCCGGGGGGCACCTGGGGCTGCCACAGGCCAAGGCGCAGGGCCTGCTCTATCGGCCCCGACGTAGCCCCGTCCGGGCCGCGCAGGTACTCCCAGAGCATGTCCTGCCTGGGGTTCTTGCGCACCAACTGACCGTCGGGCGCAGTGCGCAGGTAGTGCACCCGCGGCGGCCGCGCCCCACCCAACATCTCGATCTCGACCGGGACGTGATCTTGGCTGGTTCGTACAGCCTCGCGGATCGCATCGGGATCGGCATCAAGAAGGAGATCTCCAAGCTGCAAGCAGCGCTGCTCGTGATTTTTGGCCGTCGCCAACGTTCGCAGTTTGGCCATGAGCGGTGGCGGATTGGGCGGTGGCTCGTTCGGCGCCGTTGCAGACTCGGCGGTCATCGACAAACGGCGGAGACCGGTGATTGTCGGCTTGTCGCGCTGCAGCACAAGCTGCCCGCGTACCGCGTCACCTTGGTGCAACACGGGGAAGTCGTTCTGGGCGAAAGACCACTTGTGCCAGCTCACCAGGCTGCCGTTGCGCAAGAGCATCGAATACTCGCGCTCTGGCACCGGGCGAGTGTGGTCGCGGAACTGGAACCAGCCCTCGACCTCGGATAGTTCGCTGTCGGCGTCTTGCACCTCGTATCCCGCCCAGCCAAGCTCAGGCTGACGGGCCAGCAGCAGTAGCACCACCGCATTGGGCGAAATTGCGACGCGCTGGAACCAGTTTAGGGGAATTAGCCAGGGGCCGATCAGCACTTCCTTATGGCGGCGAAATCCCAGAAGTTGGGCTGGTGGTTCTCCCGTACTACGGAGACTGTGTGCTTTTATGTTGTTTGATAAAATATCTAAGGTAACTGCCACTTCGCAGCCTGCGGGTGAAGATAAGTCGAAAGCAATTGGCGAAAATAGACGATCGGGATAGACTACTAGAGTTTGACTATAACCGCGGAGTTCGACTTCGACACAGGGCAGGACGTTCTCGGGACTGGGGCGGAAAACCAGCCGGCCGGATATGCCTAAGAGCTCGCGTTGGTCGGCGTCTGCGTTCCTCGCCGCTTGCCGAGAGTCCTCGCCGGCTGCCGACTCGGTGGCGGAGTCAGCGTCGTGCGGCTGCGGCGCGTCGCATGGCGGGGGCTCCCGAGGGCTCGGTGAGGCGCTGGCGGGCGCGATAATCTCGTGGCTATGGCCCTGGGCCGCATACTTAATTTTCAGACGAACCGTTGTGCCCGTCTGCAGTTGTTGGCGCTTTTCGCTAATTTTGAAAATTAGATCGCCAGACTCAAGAATGGTAATGCCATTCTTCCACGACAATACCGTGCATTCCAAGATATCGAATCGAGGTCGCGCTGAAGCGCCATGCTCGATTCGGTCTGCGGCTGGCGAAGGCCGGTTATCCGCTGCATTGGACTGAGTGCCCAAATGGGCAGAATCAACGTCGCACGGAGGCGTCTCGGCGGCTGCGAGGCGGGACGCGACCGGTTGCTGGTTTCGTAGACCCAACGCCAGACGTACCGCTTGGCCCCGCTGCAGGCCACTGGCGCCGCCGGGAGCAAAGTCGAGGTCTGGCCACTCTAGCCAGGCCCCGCCGCTGGTCCGAATCCAGAAGACGCGACGCAGGCTATCTTCGGGAGAGGGGCGATAGTCGAACCAACCCAAGAGCTGGCCAGGGTCGTCGGACAGCGGCTGGACGTCGTAGTCAGCCCAGGCCAGGCCCCGTCGTCCGGCACGTCGGCTGAGCTGAATCGCGGCCGTGCCTGCCGGCAGCGTGATCTTGCCGAACACCGATAGCGGGACTAGCCAGGCGGTGACGAGAAAGCTGGTCGCCCCGTTCTTCGTCCAGGCCACCGGACATCGCAGACTGGCCGGCCCCTCCTGCTGCGGACGGACACTGCCGGGCAAGAGTGCTGAGCCCGCGACCTTGTACAGCACCGGCACGGTGACCTGTTGCTGCGCATCGCTGATCTCGACGAGGATCGGGCCGGCGAGCGAATCGGCGCGCACCGGCAGGCGCTGCCCGCTGGCGTGGATGGTCGGGATGGCGTACTGCGTGTGCTTAGAAAAGGTGATCTCCCCGCGTCGGTCGAGGGCTTCGGCCGCGGCCGGTCGGCGAGCATACGGCAATCTTCCGTGCGGAGGATGTGGCATGGGCAGGTATTCCTTGTCGCTTGCGGGGAGAGCTATCGCGCTGGCCGATGCTCCTCGCTGATGAAGTATCGGATGATCTCGTCGGAGGCCGGCTTGTGGCGGGGCGTGTAGCCGGAGGAGATCTGGCCGCCCCAGCCGTAGTAGTTCCAAAAGTAGACACCGCGCAGGGTCTTCGAGCCGGCCCAAGCCTCGGCGAACGCGGCGTAGCAGCGGCGCTGGTCTTCTAGATCGATGGGCTCGGCAGATCCCTCACGCCAGGGCCAGGCCGCGCCGCCGCGCTGACTCAAGTAGCCGACCTCGGTCAAGAGCAGCGGCTTTCCAAGCCCTTGCGCGAAGGTCTCTAACTCTTGCCGCTTCTTGCGCCAGGCTGCGACGAGGTCTTCGGGTCTGGCGGGCGGCTTGTAGCCCTCTCTGGCCAGCGGAAAGTAGGCGCACATGCCGACGAGATCGACCAGGTCATACAGGCCCACGTTGGCGTAGTGATCCCAGTTGCCGGAATAGGTCAGCAGGCCGTGGTAGTGACGCTGCAGCGTCGATACCAACCTGGCCCAGCGGGTGTGCAGGGGCGCGACATCCAGCGTTGATTGCTCGCTGCCGATTGACAGCACCTCGACGCGCTCGCGGGCCGCAAGCTGGGCCAAGCGCAGCATGAGCGCCTCGTAGGACGCCCACCAGGCCTCGGGTTTTTCGGGGGACAGGGTGCCGCGCCACTCGCGATCGCTGCGCGGCGATTCCAGGCGCAGGATGGGAAACAAGAGAACCTGCAGGCCCAGTGCGTGCGCTTCGCGGATGGTGCGGATGACGGCGTAGTCGGGGGCGGTGAAGCGTGGGTGCGAATAGATGCGCGTGCTACCGCCGTGCTGCTGGTAGTAAGCGACGGTTAGCGAGACGTGCGAGGCGCCAAGATCGCGGATCTCGGTCAGAAGCTCGCGATAGGACCACATCGGATCTTCGCAGAACAGGCCGAGCGCGACCCCACGCTGCAGCGGCGGCGGCGCTAAGTTCGCGGCGGCCAGGCAGCGACGGCCGGGCAGGGCACTCACTAGCGAGGTCGCAGTCGCCGACAGCCCCAGCCTCAGCAACGCTCGCCGCTGCATGATCTACGAGGCCTGGGCCGGCGGCTTGGCCGGTCTGCCTAGATGAAACAGCACGATGAGCGCACTGCGTCCCAGATACATGGTGTGCGCCGCGAGATAGGGCAGCAGGAACCACTCGATGTGACCGAGCAGGGCGGGAATGTAAAACCACGCCGGATAGTGCAGCGTCAGCTTGCCGAGCCACTCAAGGATGCGCACCGGCAGCAGCAGCAAGCGCTTAACGGGCGAGGGGGGTGGCGCAGGTGTCGATTCGGCAGCGCGCAGCGCGGTGAAGCCGGGCACTTTTTCGGCAGGCTTGCCATGCACCGCTTCGAAGTATTCCGGCCGTCGCATGAACGTCGTGATCGAGATGCCGCTTGCCGCGATGACCGCTCCCGAAAGCCCCAAGCCCAGCCACAGCAGGCGTGCATCGGGCAAAAGCGGCAGGCTGGGCACCTGCGCGGCCAGGGTCGCCAGCCCAGGCACCAGACTGCGATCGAGGGCCAGGCGTCCCGCCACTGCAGCAATCAGCGCCACGGCCTTGATCTCGTCCATCAAGAAGTCGAGGTACGAGCCGACGCTGGAGGTTTGTCCACGCAGCCGGGCCAGCTGACCGTCGGTGCAGTCGAGCACGAAGGCGAGATACAGCAAAAGCGCCGCAGCACCCAGCCCGGTGCGACCGGGGCAGAACAGCAGCGCGGCATCGGCAAGCAGGGCGACCAGCAGCGACAGAAACGTGATCTGGTTGGGCGTGATGGGAACGTAGAACAACAACCAGACGAACACCGCCGCAAGAGGGCGGCAGGCCCAGTTGTTGAATCGCAGATCCTGCGGCTTGAGGCTGCGGCGATAGATCTCGACGACCCCGGGGCGGGTCAAGCGCGAGGGAGCGGACATGGGGCGCGCGTCTCCTTATCGAATGAACTAGCGCTTGCCCCGCTTGCTGTCTTCGCTGCCCTCATCATCGTCTTCGTCGCCGTCGTCGAGATCCTCGTCCTCATCGCCCAGGTCTTCGGCGGCATCGGCATCGCCTTCGGCCTCGTCGGGTTCGTTGCCATCGGGTAGCGAGGTCGTGCCATCGATGCGCTCGCCGTCTTCGCCGAGCGTATCTTCGGCCTCTTCGCTGCCCGGCTCGTGCAGGGCTTCGACGGCGACGACGCGCTCTTCGGCGCCGAGGCGGATTAGGCGCACACCCTGGGTGTTGCGGCCCTGGACGCGGACGTCGCGCACCCGGATGCGGATGACCTTGCCGATATCGGTCACCAAGATCAGATCGTCGAGATCGGTGACGACGTGAACGCCGACCACCTTGCCGTTGCGCTCGCTGGTCTTGATGGTGATGACGCCGCGACTGCCGCGACCCTTGACCGGATAGTCAGCGGCCGGGGTGCGCTTGCCGTAGCCCTTTTCGCAGACGGTGACCAGCGTCGAAGGCAGGTCGCGATCGAGGACGACCATGGCCACCACGCGATCGCGCTCGTCGCGCAGCCGGACGCCCTTGACGCCACGCGCCGTGCGTCCGACCAAGCGGACTTTTTCTTCGCGGAAGCGCGCGACAAAGCCGTCGGCGGTGCACAGCGCGATATCGTAGGTGCCGTTTGTGACTTGCGCACCGACCAGGGCGTCACCTTCATCGATATCGATGGCGATGATGCCGGTCGATCGAATGGCCGAGAAGTGATCAAGCTCAGTCTTCTTGACGATGCCGTTCATCGTCGCCAGGACGACGAACTTGCCCGCTTCAAAGGCCGGCAGGGGCAGCATCTCGACGACGCGCTCGTCGGCCTGTAGGTCAAGGAAGTTGACCAATGCCTTGCCCTTCGATGCCCGCGAGGCCGCTTCCGGGAAGTCGAAGACGCGCTTGGAATAGACGCGGCCCTTGTTGGTGAACAGCAGCACGTAGTCGTGCGTCGATGCGACGAAGACGCGGTGGATCAGATCCTCTTCCTTTGTCGAGGCGCCGGTCACCCCGCGCCCGCCGCGACCTTGCGCGCGGTATTCGGACAGCGAGACACGACGGACGTAACCCTCGCGCGACAGCGTGACCACCATCGGCTCGACGGCGATCAGCTCTTCCAGGCGAATCTCAGCGGCGTTTTCGACGATCTCGGTGCGGCGGACATCGGTCGCCTGGGCCAGCAGGCCTTCTAGCTCGCCAGCGATGACGTCGCGCAGCTTCAGGTCGTCGGACAGCACGCCTTCGAGGTGCTCGATCACTCCGCATAGCTCGCGGAACTCTTCGGCTAGCTTGTCGCGCTCAAGGCCGGTCAGGCGCTGCAGGCGCATATCGAGGATGGCCTTGGCCTGCGGCTCGGTAAAGTAGACCGGCTTGCCAGCGTGATGGGCCAGGCGAGCGCTGATCTCCGCCTCGGACCGACCGGCGCGGCGCAGGAATTCGGCCAGGCCGCTCAGCGGCTCGGCCATAAGGTTGTCCTTGGCTTCCGCTGGGTCCTTGGCGGCGCGGATGATGGCAATGATGCGGTCGATCTGATCGATCGCTAGACCCAGACCTTCGACGATCTCGCGGCGAGACTGCGCCTGGCGAAGCTCGTAGAGGCTGCGACGCGTGACGACCTGGCGACGGTGGTCGAGGTAGTGCAGCAGGCAGTCGCGCAGGCTCAGGATGCGCGGCCGGCCATCGACAATCGCCAGCATGATGACGCCGAAGCTGACCTGCAGCGCGGTCTGCGCGAACAGATGATTCAGCACCACCTGCGGCACTGCGTCGCGCTTCAGCTCAATCACCAGCCGCATGCCCTCGCGCGAGGACTCGTTGCGCAGGTCGCTGATGCCTTCGAGCTTCTTCTCATGGACCATCTCGGCCATGCGCTCGATCAGACGGTTGGGATTGACCTGATAGGGGACTTCGGTGACGACGATCTGCGACTTGCCGGCCTTGAGCTCTTCGATCTCAGTGCGGGCGCGCAGGATGATGGTGCCGCGGCCGGTCTCGTAGGCTTGGCGGATGCCCGTCCGGCCATAGATGAAGCCGGAAGTCGGGAAGTCCGGACCTGGCACGAACTTCATCAGATCGGCGACGGTTAGCGACGGATCTTTGAGCAGCGCCAGCGCCGCGCCCAGCACTTCGGCGACGTTGTGCGGCGGGATGTTGGTCGCCATACCGACGGCGATACCGGCTGCGCCGTTGACCAAAAGGTTCGGCAAGAGCGCCGGCAGCACGGTCGGCTCGCGCTCTTTGTCGTCGAAGTTGGGGACGAAATCGACGGTCTCTTTGTCGATGTCGGCCAGCATTGCGCCAGCCAAGCGCTGCAGGCGGCACTCGGTGTAGCGGTAGGCCGCCGCCGGGTCGCCTTCGACTGATCCGAAGTTGCCCTGCCCGTCGATGAGCGGGTAGCGCATGTTCCAGTCTTGCGCCAACCGAACCAAGGCATCGTAGACCGAGGCATCGCCGTGCGGGTGGTACTTGCCCAGCACATCGCCGACGACGCGCGCGCACTTCACGTAGGGTCGGTTGAAGTGGATATTGGCGTCGTGCATCGCGTAAAGGATGCGGCGATGCACCGGCTTTAGGCCGTCGCGGGCGTCGGGCAGGGCTCGCGAAATGATGACGCTCATGGCGTAGTCCATGAACGACGAAGACATCTCTTCGTGAATCTGCTGAATCTGAATCGCGCTCGACGACGGACCTGGGTCCGTGGGCGGCGTACCGGGAGGAGTCGGAGACGTAGCCATGAGGCGCGCTTTTACCGCGCTTTCGCCTCGGCGGCAAGCGCGCAGAACGGCCAGCCGGCCCCGGGGATTCTGACTGGGGGGTCGGCGGGGGTCGATTCGAGCCGGCGCCGCGTGCAATTGCCGGCTCTGTGCGGGGCCCAACGTGGCTACACTCGGCCCATGCGATTTCGAAGCGGAGCATGTGGCCTAGGACTGTCCGGTCTGTTCATGGGGGCCGTTGCACACGCGGGATCGTCACCACCGCCGCCAATCGCGCCGGTCCTCTGCTCGCAGGCGGTCGTGGCCTATCGCGGCTCGCTGCTTTCGGCGGGGCGAGCGGTGGTGCAGGTGCCGCTGGCGGATCTGTGGGAAAAACCGCAGCGCCGATCGCCTTTGGCGGATCAGGCCGCGCTCGGCGAGGTGCTGCGGCCCGTGCCGGGTCAACAGGCCGACTGCGGGACGGTGGCCGGGCGCGGCGACTTTCTGGAAGTGGAGACCGAGTCGGGCTATCGCGCCTGGGTCGAGGTGGCAGCAGTCCGCCCGATTCCCGTCGGAGAGCGTCCCTATCGGGAGTCGGGGCCGCTCCTGCGGGTCAGTGCGCGGCTGGCCAATGTCTACAGCGCCGCGACGGTGACTGCCGAAAAGCCGCTTATGGTCCTGCCGCTCGATATTCCGGTGCGGCTGCTGCGCAGCGTCGATGCGCGCTGGCGCGAGATCCTCTTACCCGATGGACGCTCGGCCTTCATCCAGGCGGGTGACGTCGAGCCGCTGCCCTCGGGCGCGTACTCCTCTGAGGCTGCCAGCCCCGCACCACCTGTGGCTGGAACCACTACGGCGGAGGGTAGCGCGGCGGAGCGGGTGGCCTGCGTCATCGCGCACGCGCGACAGTATCTGGGGACGCCGTATCTGTGGGGCGGGCGCTCGACCCTGGGGGTGGACTGTTCCGGGCTGGTGTCGTCGAGCATGGTGGCCTGCGGACTGCTTCCGCCCCGCGATGCCGGTCCGCAGTACGACTGGAATCGCACGCTGCCGGTGCCGCAAGAGGTATCGGCGCTGCGTCCCGGGGACCTGGTGTTCTTCGGTCATCGCGATGGAGGCTCGACGGCGACCTCGACGCAGGCATCGCCCGCGGCCAGCCCGGGGAGCCCACGGCTAAGCACCGTGGCGCAGCGCGTAAAGCACGTTGGCATCTACGTCGGCGATGGACGCTTCGTGCACGCAACCACCCACGAACATCCGGTGGTGCAAGAGAGCCGCATCAGCGATCCGCACTGGACCGCGGCCTGGCTGGGCTCGCGCCGCCCGCCTTACGCCCGTCGCTGATCGCTGGCAGGCAGGGGGGCAGGCAGGGGGTCGGGCAAGGGCTCGGGAGTCGGCC
>CALFYE010000335.1 GCA_937952145.1 uncultured Myxococcales bacterium | reverse complement strand
AGGCTGGATGGGCAAAGGGATGGGGTCACGAATTTCGGGGACGCTGACCTAGCTCTGGGTCGGCCGCCGCCCGTGGCGCTGCGCTAGCCCGGCGAGGATCTCAGCGACGGCGAAAAACAGCGAACCGGGGGCATCAGCGGCGGCTTGCGTCACCTGACCAGGTGGCAGCTCGGGGGTGGCGAGCGCGGCGGCGAGCTCGTCCTGGGTCTGGCACAGCGTCGCCAGATCGCGCTCGGCGAGGGCGCGGCAGAGCATAATCTGGTGATCGTTGATCGCTTCGCCGTGCTCGGCGCGACGTGGGATGGCGATGGGGCGGCGACCCAGCTTCATGCAGGTGCCCAGCACGCCACAGCCGCCATGGCACAGCACCCGCTCGGCGCGACGCAGGTGCGCCACGAGCTCGGGCTCGGGCAGCAGCGGCACCAGCGAAAAATGGCGCGGCTGATAGTCGCCCGCCGCCCCCTGCAAAAGCACCGGGCGGCGAAGCTTCCCCGCCGCGATCAGCGCATCCAGCCAGGAAAGCAGGCGACGCATCGGTCGATCGCTCGTGCCCAGCGCCACGAACAGCGACAGCCGCTCCGAGGAGGAGAGAGCCAGGTCGTCTGAACGCGGCGACCCACCCGGCGCAAATAGCGGCCCGGCGTAGCGCGCGCGGGGAAAGCGCGCCTTGAGCTGCGGCCACTGAACAAAAAAGTGATCGCAGAGCGGATACACCAAGCGCGCGGTCAGCGATGGCGTATCCACCAGGTTGAAGTCTTCGATGAACAGCGTCTGCGCCCCCAGCGCGCGGCCGACGGCAAAAAACGGCACCGCCGGCGAGGCCCCGGTCGAGATCAAAAGATCCGGTCGCTCACGCCCGACGATCGCCGCTGCTTCCGCGAGGTTTACCAGCTGTCGCAGATCACGCTCGGCGTGGACGATGCGATAACGACGCAGCCCGGGTGGCAGCGCATCAGACGACAGCCAAGCGGCTTCGTCATTGAGCACCAGAAAGACATCGCAGCGCTTTAGCAGCGGCAAAAGCTCCAGCACCTCGCGCAGGTGGCCCCCGACGGAGCTCACCAGCCCGACGCGCAGGGGACGCGAGGTGTTTCGGCCCGGACTCAAGATCGACACGCTGGGAAGAGTGCGCGGAAGGGCGCACCGCGTGCAAGGGCTACCGCTCCCAAGGGCTACCGCCGCTGTCCATTTTTTACTTGAACTTATGTTCAGTAGTTTGCAGCATGCGCCCATGCGCCGCATTCCTCTCCGAGTCGTCTGTCACGCCCTGTTTCACGACGAGATCGTGCCCGCCCAAGTTCGTACGCTGCAGGAGCAGATGGCGATCACCTGCAGTGAGCAGGGGGCACAGCTTGTGGGCTTCTACTGCGACTTCGGGCTGCCCAAGGAACACCCGCTCGACTATCCCGCCCTGCTGCACCTGCGCGGTGGTGCGGCGGATGCGCTGCTGGTCGTGCGCGTGCCGCTGCTCGGCGAAGATCGCGTGCCCGAGCCGGATCTGCTGGAGTCGCTGTGCCTGCCACCAGGTCAGCCGATGAGCTGGCTGACCGTCCCTGAGCTTCGCTTGCTGGGTCTTCTGCCACGGGCGCTGCGCGTGCACAGCTTTGCCCGCTTGCGGGCCTGCGAGCTGGCCTCGCGCGGCTTTCCTACCCACGTCATCGCCCGCTGGCTCGACAGCGAAGGCTTTGCTGCGCCCCGGGCATCGGGACCGCGCTGGACCAGTCACGACATCGCTGCGCTGCTGCGCCGTCAGTCCGGACGGGCGCGCCAGGCCGTGCGCTGAAGTCGGTTTCGATCGCGCTGACCGCTTCGCCCACCGCTCCTGCCCACCGCTCCCCGGCCGCAAAAAAAGCGGCTTCTGCCCCGCTCCGCAACCCTCGCCCACGACGCAGTGCGTTGATGTCTGCACCCCGCAGATCTGGGGGGCAAATCCCCAGATTGTTGAGCTATCTACCCGATGCTAAGTCACTCTTAGTCAGGAGACACGGAGAGACCTAGCTCAGACGCCTCACACATTCTCGCGGCGCCGCTCCCGTCTGCCCGACCCAGTTTGCCCGACCTAGTTTGCAAGAAAGCGAGGAAGGTCATGACCAGGAACACAGGGTTCATTTCCAGAGGCTTCCGATGTGCTGGAGTGCTGGCGGCGCTCTTGTTGGTGACAGGGGCCCTGCGCTGCACTGGCGTCACCCTTGGCTCGCTGGATCCCGACGATGGGGAGGGCAATGGCGAGGCTGACATGGCCTACCAACCGCCGCCCAAGACCGTCGGGCTGCGCATCGTGCCGGACAACGATGTGCTGCTGGTCGACCTCAACAAAGAAGCGCAGAAGCCGTTTAAGGTCGTCCTCTTCCAGAGCACCGGCGTGCAGGAAGATGTCACCGCGCAAGCGACCATCACGCTCGACAATCCGGCGATCGGGGCGCTGAACGGGGCGATGTTCACCAGCGCCAAGATGGCGGCCAACAAGGTCGACTTCACGCGCATCAAGGCCACTTATCAGGACAAGACGGCGCTCGCCAACCTGACCGTGGTGTGGCTGCGCATGAGCGGCGCGGCGCAGGACTTTTTCTTCGACCTGCCCTACCAGAGTCCGCAGCAGTCGCAGCCGCTGACCTTCCAGACCTTCATCCAGTCGATCGACGCCTTCTTCGCCGTCGATACCACCGGCAGCATGGGGCCCGAGATCAACAATCTGCGATCGAGCCTGTCGAACACCATCATCCCCGCCGTGAAAAAAGCGGCGGTGAAGGAAGCCTGGTTTGGCGTCGCGGCGGTCGAGGACTTCCCGGTCAGCCCCTACGGCAATGCCGGCGCCTTCCCGGGCAACCTCGACGATCAGCCGCTGATCCTGCTCAGCCCAATGACCGCTTCGGTGATGACGGCACAGCAGTCGGTCGATAAGCTGATGAACGGCACCCGCCCGCGCGGCAGCGGCGGCGATGGTCCCGAAGGCCAGATGGAGGCGCTGTACCAGATCGCCACCGGCGAGGGTAACGTCCAGGCCGGCGTCGTCGAAATCCCCAAGCACCAGACCCCCGGCACGATCGGTGGCGTTGAGTTCCGCGCCGGCGCCTTCCCGATCGTCACCATGGTCACCGACATCGTGTTCCACGCCAAAGGCGAGACCACAAACTGCAGCGGTCAGTCGGTCGACTACGGCGGGGCGGTCGCGACGCGGGCTCACACACGGGCCCAGACCCTCGCCGCGCTGAACAAGATCTGCGCCAAGGTCATCGGCGTCGCCGCCGAGATCCCCGGTCTGCCCGGCGACTGCTTGCCGACCAAGGATCTGACCTCGTTCGCCAAAGGCACCGGCGCCATGGTCCCGCCCGAGTCATGGGGCGCCGCCGGAACCCGCCCCGCCGGCTGCAACGTCGGTCAGTGCTGCACTGGTCAGGGTGGCGCCGGTGAAGCACCCGACGGCAGCGGCCTGTGCCCGCTGGTCTTTAAGATCCCCAACAACGGCACCGGCCTGGGCACCCAGATCGTCTCGGGCATCAGCAACGTCGCGCTCTTTGCCAGCTTCGATGTCGTGACTGAAAAGAACGGCACGACGATGGGCGAAGGCGGCATCCCCGTCGCCACCGGCAAGACCACGGCCGACTTCATCGCCAAGATCACGCCGCTCGATGCCACCGCCTCGCCGCCGCCGACAAGCAAGACGCCGATGAAGACCATGACCGGCTTCTCCGGCGTGGTGCCCGGCGCCGTCGTGCGCTTCACCATCGAAGCCAAGAACGACTTCCAGCAGCCGATCGACAAGCCGCAGATCTTCCACGCCACCATCCGCATCCTCGCCGGTGGCTGCACCGACCTCGATCAGCGCGACGTCATCATCCTGATTCCCCCTAACTCTCCTGCCGTCGGATGAACAAGTGGCAAACCCTGGCCCGCGTGCCGACCGCTGACGGCACGCTGGAGCTAAGACAGCGCGGCGAGCGCGAGTTTCTCATCACCATCGCCGGCCGCATCCTGATGACCAGCACCGAGCGGCGCTCGGAAGAAGCGCTGTCGCAGCTCGGCGTGTCGACGATGATGGAGCTGCGCAAGCGCAAGGCGCCGCGCGTGCTGGTCGGCGGACTGGGCATGGGCTACACGCTGCGCGCCGCGCTGGACGTGCTGCCGCCGCAGGCGCAGGTCGTCGTCGCCGAGCTCTCCGCGGAAGTCGTCGAGTGGTGTCGCGGGCCGCTTTCGGCGCTCTCGAACTCGGCGCTCTCCGATGCGCGGGTGAAGGTCGAGATCGGCGACGTCTCGCAGCTGATTCGACGATCAGCGCCGGGCGCATTCGACGTCATCCTGCTGGATCTGTACGAGGGTCCGAACGGCGCGACGCAGCGACGAAACGATCCGTTCTACGGACGCGGCGCGCTTTTGCGCACGCACGCGGCGCTGGCCCCAGATGGGGTCTTGGCGGTGTGGTCCGAGGCGCCGGATTCCGAGTTCGCGCAGCGCCTGGGCGAGACCGGCTTTACCGTGTCGCGGCACCGTCAGGGCCACGGCGGCCGCGCGCACTTCGTCTATCTGGGGGTGCGCGAGGCGCCGCGGCGCGAGTTCGTGCCGCGGC
>CALFYE010000334.1 GCA_937952145.1 uncultured Myxococcales bacterium | reverse complement strand
CGCTCGGTCGCATACAGAAGATCAGCTTGCTGGCGGATTAAAATCTCGCTAATTTTTAGTACTTCATTATAAGTTAGATTCACCGTATTGAGAATACGCTCGAGCCCATCCATGGTTGACGCATACATCGCATTCAATCTGGAATCCAATAGAGCGAAGTTCCGTCCCATCGCCTGCCCAATGGACGAAAGATTCTTTTGGACATCGTCGATGGCAGCTAGAATCTGCCGGTCCATGAGCAGTTCGGGACTTGGTTCAGAGGGCGCGAAGATCCCGACAATGCCGATCACGGCGCCGATCAAATTGCCGGTTGCTGCCGCCGCTCCCAGGGCAGTAAGCGCAGATACTCCCTTGCTTAGTGCGGACACGGAATTTACAAACGAGACGGCGCACTTGGCTGTTTGGAGCACAGCACTTCCAACTTTGCTTATCTCGCCTGCTAATTTTTTATCAAAGAGCCCAACGATGGCAGCGGTACCGACTATTGTCCCTTGAGATGCCGCCCAGGCGGCCTCCATCGTAGCTGCGGCCTCCTTCTGGGCCTTTTCAATCTGCTGCTTCCGTCTTTCGGCATCCTGAATTGCGTCCACCTTATCTTGATGGTTCTGCAAAAATATCAGAATGCTCTGCTCGGTGCCAAGGAGGGCAGCATGTTGTTCGGTGATTTCTTTTAGGTGACCCTGTAGTACACCAAATCCCTCATTGACGTTATTCGTAGCATCCGCAAATTGCTCTTTGAGCTGGGCTCTTAGTGCATCGATGTCTTGGATGACGACGCTATTGTCGGCTTGCACGATCACCTTGGTGTCGTCGTCCAAGGACAGGCCTGCGAAGAGGTCCGGATGTGCCTTCACCATGCCTCCCGGTGAAGGGTCGACCAATGGGGCCTGACCGACAACTTCAGGGAAAAGATCGGTAACTACCTGACGGAGAGTGCCGGTCTGATCCGTCACCAATGCCTCTGCGAGGAACTGCACAGAGATATCCAGGCGATCACCAAAATCTTCGACCAGCTGTGCTGTCGCTGCAGCAGAGTTGTGGCTTCTCTGATCCTGGAGCAGATCTGTCACAAGTTGACTTTTAAGGAGATCCTGAACGCTCTCGATCCATGCTTCCGCCCCAGAGCCGCCCATGGTGCTCATAGGTTTTGCTACGGCGAGCAAAACCTCCATTGCACCTAAAGCAGAATCTTCCCAGCCCGTTCGGCCTTCCTTGATTTGACGTTCCACGAGGTTCCGCGTATCGAGTACGCCATTGCGAAGTTCCTCGCGGGTCTTGTCTCTTCCTGAGTCCCATCGGTACAGGAGGTCCGTAATCTCATGAATCTTGCGAGCCCGCTCGGGAGGGGTCTGGTACTTGGCTTCGAAGGCGGCCTGCAGAAGACGCGGATCCTCGGGAGCAAGAGTGATTGGATCGGACATTTTTGATTCCTTGGTGTTACATGCCGTCTTGAGAGCCAAAGAGCTACCCCAATTTATGGCGTGGTCATTGGTTCTCGAGCGGCCGTTGACGCGAGGGGGCGGGTTGGTCTCCCGCATTGAGCGTGAGAATCTGACGCAATTCTCAGGCCAAGCCGTAAGTCAGCAGAACTAGTAGTCCAGTGCCTCTCCTGACGAGGACCAGTGAGCCGGAACACCGGCAAAAATATTGCTCGTTGCGACTCCACGCGCGCAAGATTTGCGCTCTCTTCAAGGGGACGCGCAAAACTTACGTGGACGCTGTGCTAAGCTGTACTCATTCGATGTGAACCCATCACAGCAGCCAGTCATCATCTACTGCCGAAGCGCTACGCATACCCGTACCGCGAATTCAAAGCGGACTTCTCCCCGTCGGGCCAGGCGACTTTGACAAAGCAGTACCAGCGCGCTCGGTGGCAGGATCGGATCGTCATCTTCGTCAGAGCCAACCAAAAGCGGAAACTCGTCTCTTACACGCTGGACCGAAAGCCTCGGCCGTCTACATAGCCGCCGACTCTTTCGCTACCTATGCCCCGATGGTTGTACGAATAGTCCGATGTCTGCAGCGCTGTCTCATCCGCAGCCACCCGCTTCCTTTCACTTCCATGAACCGAGATGTCCAACAAGGGATCACTGAACAGTGCAAGACCAACTCATTGTGCTCTTGCCGTACCTCTCGATCCAAAGATCCAACGGCAGATCTCCAGCCGGCTGCGCCGACAGTGTGCTTGCCATTGTCTTTACGGGGCGCCCTCGAAGCGGAGACAAAGCCTCGCGTTCCGAGTGCTTGGCCGAGTTACCAAGTACTCGACTCCGCGCAGCAAGTACCCACGCGGCATGGTTTGCAACCGGCCATGCCCTGTGATCGATCCGCGGCGCACTGCCATGGACCACTGCGCGGCACGCGGCAGCGCATGCACCCAGTCGCCGCTGCTCAGACGGCCTAGTGGGTTGGCGAGCAGAGTGACCGACCCGAGCATTCTGGAGTTACCCGCAGTCGAGATGGCTGCCGCCTGGGATCGCTTCTACGGTTCGGCCAAGGGTGTCTGGCTCAGCGAGTGCGTGCCGCCCGAGTCCCTTACCGTGGCGACCGGCCTGGTCCCCGCCGATCCGCGAGTAACACAGACCGGCTCCAGCACAGACTGCCGCGGCTCCATTAAGGCGTAGCATCGACAAGCCGGACGAAGTAGAGTCACGCATGTGACCTGCGAATCATTCCGCACAGCCTATGCCGCTGCTGCCACTTCAAGCGAGAATTGGAACGCTCACCTGCACTCCTGCAGCGCCTGCCGAGCCTGGTATGAGGGAGAGCGGGCGCGGGCTTGCGGCATCGATCCGGCAAGACACCCTTGTGCTCATGTCGCCTACCGCATCGCCTGGTCCTGTAAACAGCATGAAGATCCTTGGGAGTGCCCGGACGCGACCTTAGTCTATTCTCCTCGGTTTGATGAGTATGGCATTCCCGTCCGTGATGGTGGACAGTCGTACGTGCACATCAGCCACTGTCCTTGGTGTGGGATTCGACTGCCCGAGTCAAAGCGTGAACGATGGTTTGCGGAACTGGAGACACGCGGAATCGAAGATCCGTTTCTCTCCGACGGAATTCCCGAGGCATATCTCGACGACAAGTGGTGGCGCCACCGCTGATCAGTTTCGTCACCCGAACCAATCAGACCCTCGTAGTGCATCCTTTGGTTTCGCGCCTCGCCAGAGCCTATCCGCACCGGCGAATCGGCGAGGGGGGCGGCAACGCCGCGCCAGGCGCGAAAGTGTCCTCATGCGTGTCGAGGACCCATCGAGAGACAACGGCCAGGATTTTTTCCGCATGCCATCTCGGGTCGCAGCTTCACGGCTCTACACCGCCTGTTGTGCGCCGGCTGCGTTCGCGGATCGCTTGAGACTGCGCCGTAAGGAGCGGTCGCCGAGCGGCCGCTCGGCGAGGCTCCGGCGATAGACGATTCTGATGAGGTCCGGCGAGCAGACACGGCCTGCCGCCGGGGCAGGCTACGCCTTCTGCTCGCGGGTCTGATTCGCTAGCTCGAGAAGCCTCGCCAGGGTCGCCGAGGGCAACGAAGCCAGAAGCTGCTCGGCGGACGGGGTTGAGGGCTGCGCCCCAAGTTGTGCCGCGTCCAAGTCCAGCATCTGCACCAGTCGCTGGGTCCGAGTTCGCTCCACAGCTCCGGGCTGTACGTAGTGCTTGGCCGTCACCGCAAAGGAGCCGTGGCCCAGGGCCGCGGCCACGGTGTGCGAGAGCGCCCCCGAGCGTACGCCCGCGGTCGCCCAGACGCCGCGTAGGCTGTGCGGACAGACCACGGGCACCCCGGCAGCTACGCATAGCCTCTTTACGGTGCTGTGCATGAGCTGACGACACTTGGGCTTACCCGTTTTGCCCTGGCCGAACAAGTAGGCTGCGGGAGCTCGGTCGGCAGCCAGCTGGAGGAGCCGCGGGCGCAGGATCTCGGGCACGTCTGGATCGCGAGCCGCGTTGGCGGTCTTGCCTCGGTAATCGCTGTCGAGCGCCGCGACCCAGAGCTTGGTGCCGCCGCAGTCCAGGTCGCGTACGCGCAGCTGGAGCACCTCGCTGGACCGGCAGCCTAAGAGCAGCGCGGTCACGGCCGCCAGCGCCATGACGTCCTGCTGCTCGTCGAATTGCTGGAGAGCGGTGGTGATGAACTGCTGGGCTTCATCGAAACGAAGCTGCTTCTTGCCGCGGTTGGGTCGACCGACGGGCTGGATTTTGGCGAAGGGGCTCTCGCTGAGGTAGCCCTTGCCCACCATCCAGCGAAACAGCGCCTTGGCCACCTTGAGATAGTAGCGGTGGGTAGCGGCGGTGGGCGGCTGGCCGGTCTTGCTCGTGGGCGTCTGGACCAGGCGCTCGTAGAGGGCCGCGGCGCGCTTGGGGGTCAGCTTGCCTGGGTCTTCTTCGATGGAGTCACCGAGCCACCCAAGGAGCCGGGCCCGCTGGTCGTTGGCGGTGTGCGCACTGCACAAGCCTTGCTGCACCTTGTCTTTGACATAGGCGTCCAGGATCTTGCCCAGCGAACGACCCTTGGCCGATGGGGGCAGCTCGCGAGCAGCCTCTTTGATGGCGCTCAGGGCCTCCTTCCT